>NZ_JAKKSJ010000011.1:0-138321 GCF_025653365.1 Shewanella sp. SW32
AGATGGGTTTTAAGATGGGTTTTACAAAGAAGCCTTAGACAGAATATCGACACTTGATAAAGTTTGAACTCAAACAAAGCAAATCAGCTTTCCGAATTATTATTAACGTGAGCCAGAGATGGACACGGTAATAAACAGAATTTGCTTGGTGACAATAGCCTTGTGGAACCACCTGATCCCATCCCGAACTCAGAAGTGAAACGCAAACGCGCCGATGGTAGTGTGGGGTCTCCCCATGTGAGAGTAGGTCATCGCCAAGCATCCAAATAAACAAAAAAGCCCTAGCCTAAACCGCTAGGGCTTTTTTGTTTATACGCTTCGCAAAAACTTATCTCGATGTCGGTCAATAAATGTTCCTCCAATATTGACACTTCCACCATCCATGGCAGTCGCCCGCCGCTAAGCGGACTCCCCAGCTACGAAGACAAGCTTCTTCGCGTTCAATCATGCTAAATACTCCGTATTTATAGCGCTATGATTTCACCCCCATGTGAGAATAGGTCATCGCCAAGCGCCTAATGATCTCATTGAGATGCAACGAAGCCAGCTGAATAAGTTGGCTTTTTTGCATCTGCAATTTACATGTTTTAGCGTTTTTGAAACCGTTTCATTGTTTGAAATAACATTAAGTTGTGAAGTGGAAATGGTTTACTGGGCGCTTTTTTAATGAGCTTAAGTTTTACTAAGTTCTCATTTTATGAACTCTAATAGAGCCGCCAGTTCATAGTGACACTAAGCTGGCGGTTTGAAATAGATAGCTGAAGCAATGTTGATGGTTAGAGGACAAATACCCTTTTTAACGCTTGCGTGCTCTATGGGTCACTCTTTGTTTATTTTAGCTTTGAAGCTGGCTTTGGTATTGTCGTTAGCTTGTTTGTACCAGTAATCCAGCATTTGACTGATTTCAGCTTGGCTAGGTGTCGTCGCTGGAGTGATTTGCTGAGCCTTATCATTGTTCGCTGCGACTGAGGACGACATAACTGCTGGCGCGATCAAGCTCGTGGATGTGGCTGCTGATGTTTGGCGTATTTGCGGCTGGCTTGCCAATATTGGTGTAATAGCGTCGCTTGGTTGTGTTGGCGCGATATTCATAATGAGATTTAATGAAGCCGGATGATTACTAAGGTTGTACTGCAGTATCTCGTGTTCGAAATCCCGTCCCAGTTGAATGCCATTCTTAATCAATTTATCGCTGGTAAAACCCACGGCTTCATCTTGAGCATTTAATAGTGTCAGCTTAGGTGACTCATCAAATTTCTTTGCATCTCTGGCTGAGTTGATGGCGGGAAGTGTCAGCGTGAGTGTTTGTGCTGACGCATCAAAACGGACGATGAGTACGTCGGAGAGATAATGCACTGAGTCAGCTTGTTGCCGGTATTGCGCGGCATAGCGAAAGGCAATCTGATTAATACCATCGGCTAAAACGAGGTTGCCACTCTTTACGGCTGGCTTGCCATTGACTGTTAGCACTTCAGCATTTTTAGGTAGGTTTAGATGAACATCGGCCGTTGCTGGCTGCACAGTCCCCAGCACTAATGCTGTGGCACATAAGATTGATTGATATTTCATAAGCTTTCTCTGTTGTTGCGAGGACGTCGCTAAATAATAAGGCAGATATTTGGCGACACAAAGCAGGTTTAACCTTTAGTGTGGAGCATGATGAACTAAATGGCGACACACTGTTTATAGCGCGCAGATTAGCGTTAATTTAATCGGTAGGGAATAAAAAAGGCTCACGAGGAGCCTTTTGAGCATGATATTTGGGATTGAACGCTTATTTGGTTAGGTTGATGCTATAAACGGCGAAACCCAGTTCATCCTTACCGATCTTCTTCATTTCACGTTGTTTATTGGCTTCGATAAAGGCAGCGGCTTTGTCACTGTCTTGGGTTTCGAAGCGAATGTCTAATGTGACGTTGGTAGTGATGGTTTTGAAATCCCAGTTGTAATCAGCACTTGGATTGACCATACCTTCGTACTTGCCTGTGGTTTCGTTGTACTGAGATTGCGCTGTGATATAAGCAGCTAGTGCTTCACGGTTAGTATCGGGCAGTTCAAGCACCACATGGTCGCTACCCGTACCAGCAAACTTACCCCCAAAGGCGCGGTAGTTATTTGAGGTAACGATAAACTCTTTCGCGGCAAATTCTTCACCTGTGATGACTTTGCCGTTTTCGTCTTTATAGCTTAAATCAACGATACGGTTTGCGTTGGCATTAACGACGGCGCAATCGCGGTCAAACTTGCTTGGTTGGGTCACATCAATTTTATAGGTTAAGCCATCCAGTACGTCGAAGTTGTAGGTTGGATGGCCATTCCAGTTGATTAACTCTTGTGGGGTGGTTTTTGCTGGGTCGATTTGATTGAACTGGTTCGCTGAGCACTCAAGCCAATCTTTCAATTCGGCGCCCGTTGCTTTGACTGCCACCATAGTATTGGGATACAGGTACAGATCGGCGGCGTTTTTGAAGGTCAGTGGACCTTTATCGACTTGCACAAATTGATCGGCATCACTGGTTGTACCGTGGCGACCGCCCGCTTTAAAAGGTGCAGAGGCTGACAGCACTGGCAGCCCTTTTAATGCTGCAGGTAATTTTGTTTTCACGTTAGCGATTTGTGCGTCGGAAACGATTTGTACCGTAGGGTCATCCTGCACTAAGGTAAGGAAGCTGTACATGTCGGCTGCGGCAACGCCGATAGGTTCATCCACAAAGGCGAGGGTGCCTTGATGCTCGGCTGCGACTGCATCTTTAATTGCGGGATCTTGGCTAACTAACTCTTCCTTAGTTGCACCATTATATATGGGGCGAGCTTGCGTTTTCGCACTAAGGACATGCCATTTACCATCTCTACGTTCAAGTTTAAAGTCAACAACCCCTAAGTTATCACCCCAACGACCTGGCATCACTGCGGGGACGCCGTTCAGTAGGCCTTTAGTGACGTCGGTATTGGGTAAGTCGGCATACTTAGCATCAGGGAAGATAGAGTGGCTGTGGCCGAATAGAATCGCATTGATACCATCAACATAAGTCAAAGCGTAAGTGGCATTTTCAGCCATAGGATCGCCAGGATTTTCCGTTGAACCAATGCCAGAGTGAGGAATGGCGATAATGATATCGGCCCCTTTGGCTTTCATTTCGGGGACATATTTTTTCGCGGTTTCAATAATATCTTCGACCGTCACTTTACCCGTCAGATTTTGTTTATCCCACAATAGAATTTGCGGTGGCACAAAACCAATATAACCAATGTTAATGGTTTGATTATTACCTTCACTGTCGATGATGTTTTTTTGTTTGATGATATAAGGGGTGAATAAATGCTCACCTTTTTTAACCTCATTCCAGCAACCATTATCGTCGGCGCAATAAACGTTTGAGTTGATATAAGGGAAATCTGCACCACTAATGGATTTATTTAAGAAATCTAAACCATAGTTAAATTCATGGTTACCGATATTACCGACTTCATAATCTAATAGGTTCATGGCTTTATAGGCTGGATGAATATCACCCATTTGCAGGCCAACTTTAGCCATGTAATCGCCCATTGGGCTGCCTTGTAGTAGATCGCCGTTGTCGACGAGTACGCTGTTTTTGGCTTCGTTGCGTGCAGCGTGGATTAAGCTTGCAGTACGGGCTAGACCGATAGTTGGGTCATTTTTGCCACTGTAGTAGTTGAAATCCATGATATTTGTGTGCAGATCTGTGGTTTCGAGTACCCGTAAATCGGCTTGAACGACTTTGTCGTCATCAGAATTACAGGCGCTTACACCAAGGGCGGCAGTGATCATCACTGCGAGTATTTTCTTATTTAACATAGTTATCTCTATTTATATTTATTTGACCCCAATGCATGTTCCGTAAAAGAACATGCCCATCATCCCGTTAATTCAGCGTAATTTAACTGTTAGGTTAATTTGCTGCTAAGTTAACGAGCGGGAATTATAAAGACATTTGATGATCTGAATGTGACATTAATCGGATAAAAGCTGTTTCAAATTGTGACTCAAGGTTTGCTTGCCTAAATAGTGAGCCGTTTAGCCTGTTTATTTGTTACGCCAATGTTTAAATAATTACAGTAAACAGTTTATTAAGAAGAATTAATATTTGTTATTGGAATGGCATTTTATTCGCTCAGCCCCTTGTCTATGTCGGGGATATTTGACGTAAAACTTCAGTAGAATTGTTTTAAATAATTCTTTTACATCAAATTTTAGCCAATGTTGATCACTTATGCTCGCATGTCTCTTGGCTTGATTGAGGCGAGTTAGGTTTAGCGTAGCGTTGGCATAGGCTTATTTAGACGAGTAATACACATAAAGTGATACAAATTAGCTGTGCTCTGGGCGGGTAAAACTTGGCTGAAATGCGCGTAACTTGTTAAGGTAGTTCATCGAAATTGACGTACGAAGCTACACAAGTTCGTTAAAACAGACTGTTGTAAACCGAAAGCCAAAATCCGTTTGCGCGCACCTTTTTACCTTAAAAATACAATCGAAAGGGCAGCAACATCCAAGGGAGTTAATATGCGTAAGTCCGTTATTACCACAGCCGTAGCTGCGGCATTGTTACTTGGCGCTTGTTCAGACAAGCCTGCTGTAAGCACCAATGAAGCCAAAAATGCCGTTGCGACTCAATCCGCCGCTAAAGCGCAAGCAACTAATGTGCTGCTGAGCAAGAGTCCACTGCAAGATCAAGCGCCGCAATTTAATCTTATTCAGTCTGTAGATTATGCTCCCGCCTTCGAGCAGGGCATTAAAGCTCACGATGCAGAAATCGCTGCGATTGTGAATAACAAACAAGCGGCTAGTTTTGACAATACCATTCTCGCCATGGAAACCTCGGGTGAATTGTTAACGCGCGTATCGCGTACCTTCTTTAATCTCGCAGGTCTGATTTCTGATGATGATTTCCAGAAAACCGAAGCGGATCTTGCACCTAAGCTATCTGCCCACCGAGATAATATTTATCTTGATCCGACTTTATTTGCCCGTGTTGAAGCCGTATACCAGCAAAAGAGCAGCCTAAATGCGGAAGATCAGCGTTTAGTTGAATACTACTATGAGCAGTTTGTTCGCGCTGGCGCGAAATTGTCGGCCGAAGATAAAGCTAAGATGCGCGACTTTAACGCTGAACTTGCAACCTTAGCGACGGACTTTTCACAAAACAGCTTAAAATCATTTAAAGATGATGTGATTGTTGTGACTGATAAAGCCCTGTTAGCCGGTTTATCCGACAGCGAAATTGCTACTTTAGCTGCGGCTGCTAAAGCTGCTGGTAAAGAAGGCTATTTGATTACTTTAGTCAACACGACACGTCAACCTGTGCTTTCTAGCCTGAGCAACCGTGAACTGCGCCAAAAAGTATGGGAAACCTCGGCGCACAGAGCCGTCGCAATCAATGGTCCATTGATTGTCAAAATGGCGCAAATACGGGCTAAAAAAGCCAATTTACTGGGGTTTGATACTTGGGCATCCTATGCGGTTGCCGATCAAATGGCGAAAACACCAGCCGCTGTGTATGAAATCCTCGATGATTTAGCGCCAAAAGCTTTAGCTCGCGCCAAACTGGAAGCGGCTGATATTCAAGCTGAAATCAAAAAGGCGGGCGGTGATTTTGAGCTGCAACCTTGGGATTGGGCTTACTACGCCGATAAAGTGCGTAAAGAGAAATACTCCCTCGATGAAAGCAGTATCAAGCCTTATTTCGAGTTTAATACTGTGCTGAAAGACGGGCTGTTTTTCGCTATGCATAAATTGTATGGCATCAGCTTAAAACCGCGTACCGATTTACCCGTGTGGCATTCCGATGTTTTAGCCTTTGAAGTCTTTGATAAAGATAACAGTTCTATTGGCTTATTCTATCTAGACCCGTATGCCCGTGAAGGCAAAGGCGGCGGCGCGTGGATGGATGAGTTCGTCACCCAAAGCGGTCTGCTCGGCACTAAGCCCGTAGTCTATAACGCGCTTAATATTCCTAAGCCAGCCGATGGCCCAACGCTAATGACCTTCGATGAAGTGACCACTCTGTTCCATGAATTTGGCCATGCAATACACGGTTTATTCTCGCAGGTGAAATACCCAAGCGTGGCTGGCACATCAACCGCACGTGACTTTGTTGAGTTCCCATCGCAGGTCAACGAAGATTGGAATATCGACCCTGCTGTGATTGCTAACTATGCCAAACACTACAAAACGGGTGAGCCAATTCCTAAGGCACTGCTCGATAAAATTTTAGCGGCAAATAAGTTTGGCCAAGGTTTTGATACCGTTGAGTACCTGTCAGCGGCCTTGTTAGATATGGAATGGCACTCTATCAGCGCCGATACTCAAATTAGCGATGTAGAGAAGTTTGAGCACCAAGTGCTAGCTAAACATGGTCTTGATTTTGCGCCAATTCCACCCCGTTATAAATCGAGCTACTTTAGCCATGCCTTCTCCGGTGGTTATTCCGCAGGTTATTACGCGTATTTGTGGACCGAAGTGTTTGCCGCCGATGCCTTTGCCTATATGGGTGAGCAAGGTGGCTTAAAAGCCGATAATGGTGACAAATTCCGTAAGGAAGTCTTATCTAAAGGTAACAGTGAAGATCTCATGCAAGATTATATTCACTTTACCGGTAAAAAACCGACAACAGAGGCACTGTTAAAGCGCCGTGGTTTAGTCGATTAATTGATTAATTGTAAAAAGATAAAGGCTTGTTAGGGAAACCTAGCAAGCCTTTTTTTACTGATGTCAGGGCGGATTTATTAACCATTTTTTGTTTCAAGACAGGAGGTTTAGAGGATAAGGAAATCTGCAGGTAACGCTCCTAATCACAGTTCCAAAATAGTTTGTTGGAATGTTGTCGAAAGACAGTCTTAAACTATTTTTTTATTGATTAAATTGTTATGTTTGATTGTCACTTATAAAGTTAGCAATAGTGTCCTCCGTACGTTTACTCTCTAATAACCACTCAACCCTCCATTCAGTTAGGCGCTCACCCTTTTTATGAATGAATTTTCCTGCTTCTGGTTCATCAATCCATTCAAGCTGTTTAATAAGTACTAAAGGCGCTTCAGACCCATCAGTTTCATTCGAAAATTCAAGAGCCTCATTATAAGTATGAAATGCGTAATAGTAGATTTCACCATCAAATTCATCTGGAGCACCTTGCCAAGGGCGGCACCAAACACGATATTCTAGTACTTGATCATAGAAATAACCGCCGCCTGATTTTGTTTCCGCCGGATATTCTCCAATCCTATTCTCATCGATTGAATCAGGATACATCTACAATCCCTCAATGGAATATAACGCCATATGCAACAGCGGATAAGGTTTACCCTGTCCATCAACGGGTGAGCGACCCGTTACTGAAAAACCAATATGCTGGTAAAAACCTAATGCTTGCTGATTCTGCTCATTAACATCAACCTTTGTGGCTCCCAGTTCATTAATGGCATGTGTCGCTAGCATGGAACCAATACCTTTTCCGCGCGCGTCAGGTGAGATGAACAGCATTTCAATATTGCCATCATGTACCCCGCAGAATCCGAGTATTTCTCCATTGTCATTTTTAGCGCACTTTAAGTGAACGGCATCAAAATACTGTTCGAGGATCAGCTGCTTTAATTGTTGTAGATCTTCTTCTGCTAAAAAGTCATGGGTTGCTCTTACCGATGCTTCCCAAATATCGAGCAGACTAAGATGATCTGCTTTTTCTACCATCTCAATATTCATCATATAACTCTATTGAAGATTTAATGTCGCCTAAGCGGTGAATTAAAGTGGGTTAACATGTGAAGCGGAAACGTACCACTGTTACTAATCCGCGTTTAAAAAGTTTAGGCGTAAGTTCCGTAACATCTTTTTCCCAAGATGTTACCTGCCAAGCTGCACTCTGTCATCTTGACCTTTCTCGCCATTTCCCTATTTGGTATCAGTAAAATAAAAACAGGGAGTGTTAGCTCCCTGTTGGTGATATTTCAAACTTCAATTTAGAGGGATGATGTTATGTTACTCGGCCAGTAATCCGCGGCTACGCAGTAGCGGCTCTATACCGGCTTCTTTACCGCGGAAGTTTTTATACATCAGCATAGGATCATCGCTGCCGCCTTTCGAAAGGATATTGTTACGGAAGGAATCCGCAGTGGCCTTGTCGAAAATGCCGTTTTCTTTAAAGGCTTCGAAAGCATCAGCGCCTAAAATATCCGACCAGAGGTAGCTGTAATAACCTGCGGAATACCCGCCCGCGAAAATATGCGAGAAGTAAGTGCTGCGATAGCGTGGGCTAATTTCTTCAATCAGTCCCATTGCCGCTAACGAGTCCGCCTCAAACTTGGCCGCATCCTTTGGCGTAGTGTCGGTCAGTGTGTGCCAATCTAAATCGAGTTTAGTGGCCGCCATGTATTCAACGGTAGAAAAACCTTGGTTGAACTTGCTGGCTGCTTGGATTTTCTTCACCAGTTCTTGCGGGATCACTTCGCCGGTTTTGTAGTGCTTGGCAAATTGGGCTAACACTTCTGGCTGAGTCATCCAGTTTTCATTCACTTGCGATGGGAACTCAACGTAATCGCGAGGTACGGCGGTGCCGCCCTGTGAGCGATATTCGACGTTCGATAACATGCCGTGTAGTGCGTGGCCAAATTCGTGGAATAGTGTGCTGGCTTCATCGAAGGTCAGCAACGCTGGCTCATTGCCCGCTGGGCGAGGGTAGTTTAATACGTTGATAATAATAGGTTTAGAATCAACGCCATTCATATTGTATTGCTTGCGGAAGGAGTTCATCCAAGCGCCGCCACGTTTGCTGTCACGGGTGAAATAGTCACCCATAAAGATGGCCATCAGTTTGCCGTCTTTATCGTAAACTTCCCAAGTACGGACTTCGGCATTGTATTTGGGTAAGTCGGTGCGTTCTTTAAAGGTCAAACCGTACAAACGGTTAGCCGTGTAGAACACGCCTTTTAATGTACTGTCGAGGGAGAAATACGGGCGGGTTTGTTGCTCGTTAAAGCTGTACTTAGCGACACGGATCTTGTCGGCGTAGTAATCCCAGTCCCACGCTTGCAGCTTAAAATTGCCACCTTGAGCGTCAATCATGGCTTGCATATCAGCCACTTCGGTTTTGGCTTGGGCCAATGCCGCTGGCCATACTTTATTGAGTAAACCGTAGACGTTTTCTGGTGTTTTAGCTGTGCGTTCTTCTAACACGAAATCCGCATGGGTTTTATAGCCCATCAGTTGAGCACGTTCAGCACGCAGGGCAGCAATCTTAGCGAGGATAATCTTGTTATCGTTGGCGTTATTGTTGTTACCGCGCTCGATATAGCCTTTGTAGAGTTTTTCACGTAACTTGCGATTATCGGCATAGGTCAAAAAAGGCGTAATAGAAGGGCGAGACGTGGTAAATACCCACTTGCCTTCATGGCCACGTTTTTTGGCAGTTTCAAAGGCAGTTGCAATCACATCTGCGGGTAAACCCGCGAGATCGGCTTTGCTATCAACCACTAATTCGAAGGCATTGGTTTCGGCTAATAGATTGTCACCAAAGGTTAAATTGAGTTTGCCGATCTCTTCGTTCAGCGCGCGCAGTTTGGTTTTATCTGGCTCGCTTAAGTTCGCGCCGCCACGGGTGAAAGATTTATAGGTATCTTCCAGCAATTTGGCTTGGGCTGTGCTGAGCTTTAGGTTGTCTTTTGCGTCGTGGACGGCTTTAACTTTTTGAAACAGTTTGTCATTAAGCAAAATATCGTCTTCGGCGAACGATAACATAGGCGACACTTCTTTCGAGAGTGCTTGCAATGCTTCATTCGTATCCGCGCCCGTCAGGTTAAAGAAGACGTTAGAAACGCGCGTCACTAGATCGCCAGAAAACTCCATGGCTTCAATCGTATTGGCGAAGGTGGGTTTGGCTTTATTATCAACAATTTCTTGAATTTGTTCGTGTTGTTGAGCGATTCCTGCTTTAAATGCGGGGAGGAAATGCTCAGGCTTGATTTTATCGAAGGCCGGAATTTCCATAAACGTATCATAGGGTTTAAAGAATGGATTAGTCGCATTCTGGCTGATAATTTGCGCTGACACGGCATTTGGCGCCGCACTTGCTTGAACACTGGCATCGGGTTGTTGTGTGCTACAGGCGCCCAATGTTAAGGCTAAAGCGATAGCACTTAGCGTGCGGGCTTGCGCTTTAAGGGTTAGTCCCTTCATTATTTGTTCCCCGTTAGGTCGATATTGTTATGGATGTTTGCATGATGATGGCCTTGGATTTCAAGAAAAAATTGAAGTCTACGTGCGGCTAAAACCATTAAATTAAGCTTAATGTGACTGTTTAACATGTATCGGACTAGGGGTTCCATCGATTTTGTGTTTAGTTTGTAACAAATGTTTTGTTTCAGGCTTTTAAGCAAAAAATGATGGCAAACTGGGCGAGGATATTACCGCGTCTCAGGCACGTTTTCTTGGCTTAGTCGACCCTAAACCCATTGCAATTGGCGGCTCAACGAACAGTAAATTACTCCCCATTGCTTTAAGTTTTGCCCAAGCGATGCTGGGCGTGGAATACACAGGCCATACCGAAAAAGAGTTCATCACCCACAAGCAATTCATGCTGAACCTAAAAATGTATACCGCAGCGTTTATCGAGCTATCGGCGGTTAAATAGTGCTCTTTGCAAAGTGATTTTGGGATGACACAAAAGTGTAGGGAGCAATAAAGTCGTTCTGAATATAAAAGGTTCATACGGAAACGGCGGTTAAATCTTAGATTTTCGCCATTTCAACTCTAAATACTCAAAGGCTCAAAGCTAGTGAGTTATATCGTCAGTTGTGCTGCATGAATTGTCATTGTTTTCCCAGTGACTCGCCGTCTTTTTATTTCATAAGAAGTATCCATATAGGCTCGACGGCGGCATCCATATCGCCAACGGTCACTGGTACACCAATGCCAATCCTCACTTACCCTTTCGCTGTTCGTTTAGCTAAAATGCTAATGCACAAAGCAAGATAACTTTGTCGTCAATAGTGCAGCATGAATTGTCATTGTTTCCCCAGTGACTCGCCGTAAATATATCCCTATAGGCTCGACGGCGGCATCCATGCCGCCAACGGTCACTGTTGCAACAATGCCAATCCTAACCAACCCTCTCGCTGCCCGTTCTGCTAAAAAGCTATTGCTGCCCCATTATCAGTTAGACCAAATACACTACAGTTTTGAGTTTCAAATCTGTCACAATTTCCTAAATTGCATATCTATTCAACTCATTGACCTCAATCTCAAGCTAAAATAAATAAGGACATTTCTAAAGTCATTTAGGGGTCAGTTATGTGGACGAAAAAAGGCCATCGAACTGGGCAGAAAAAGCCCTTTAAGCTCGAGGATATCTGGCGTATCCGCACTAGACTCGAAATCGAAGGTAATATCATGGAGCTAGCGTTACTTAATCTCGCTATTGATTGCAAGTTACGCTCATGTGATTTACTCAGGATGAAAGTAAGGGATATTTCGTCAGGTGGTATTATCCAAAATCGTGTCCTTTATAGCCAAAGTAAAACGGGTAGAGAGGTACAATTTGAAATCACGTCACGCACGGCACAATCGTTAACCCAGTGGTTTATACACAGCCAATTAGCCATTTCAGACTATCTTTTCCCAAGTCCTCGAAAATCGGGCAGACCAATGAGTTATAGCTGTTATTCAACAATCATTCGTCGTTGGGCATCACAACTTGGCTATGACTCTCACCTGTATGGAACTCACTCTATGCGAAGAACAAAAGCAACGTTGATCTATGCTCGAACAAAGAACATACGAGCCGTGCAGCTACTACTAGGCCATGTCAAGTTGGATAGTACCATTCGCTATCTAGGGGTAGAAATGGAAGATGCATTAAATATATCTGAAGATATAGAGTTTTGACGTTACCCGTAATAAGTCTATATACATCGGTAGGTTGTAAGGTTAGGCATGAGCAAAATGGAGAACCCTGCGCTGCAAAATAGATAGAAAATCTTATTTATAAGGTTTATATTAAACATAATTTTAATGACTTTATAAACCGAGCTATTGCTTGAGAGGATTCCATGTTTGCAGAACGCTTAGAACGAGCCCGTAAGGCTGCCGGGCTATCCATGAATGCATTAGCCAACGAGGTAGGACTGTCCGCTAACGCCATTAAAAAGTATGAACATGGCACGGCTATGCCTTCTTCTTCAAACCTACTAAAACTCGCGAAAGCGCTCGATGTGCGCACTGAGTACTTCTTTCGTCCAACGAAGGTGAAACTAGAGGGCGTAGAGTACCGCAAGCGTGCTAGTACACCAAAGAAAGTTTTAGACCGAATTAATGGCGATGTTTTAGAACAAGCTGAACGTTGGCAAGAGCTTTTAGAGTTGTATCCCGACTCAGTGAAACCTATCCCTGAGTTTACTTTACCAAATGAGCTTCCTGAACAAATCACTAGCATAGAACAAGTTGAAGACTTAGCTATTCAAATGCGCCACGCTTGGGACCTTGGTCTAAACCCAATTCACGACATGATCGATACACTTGAAGCTAAAGGGGTGATGATCATTACCACTGATGTGGAAACTGATAAAAAATTTGATGGGTTGGCGGGGAAAATTGGCAGCACGCCTGTCGTCGTTATCTCCACGGCTCAAAGTGGTGACCGACAGCGTTTCACCTTAGCCCACGAACTTGGACACTTAGTGGTGCATGGACGTTTAGTTGAAGCCCTTGACGAAGAGAAGGCCTGTAATACTTTTGCTGGCGCTTTCCTTTTACCTACTCAAAAACTTATTGAACACTTGGGTGAAAAACGCCGTCATATTGAACCGCGTGAATTACTCATGCTTAAGCACGAATACGGCATTAGCATGTTGGCAGCACTGTTTCGAGCTGGGCAATGTGGAATAATTACGCCAGCGACACAGAAAAATCTGTTTATGTTGTTTAGTAAAAATGGTTGGCGAACTGAAGAACCTGGAAAAGCTTACCCGCATGAGTCGACTTATCTACACAAGCAACTCGTTTATCGTGCGCTAGGTGAAGAGTATATTGGGGAATCAAAAGCCGCAGAGTTACTGGGAATGTCGGTTTCTAGCTTTCATAAAGAACGGAAGTTGGAAGTGCCGATTCAATCACAGTTAGCTCTGGAGGCTAAAGGTGCAGCAGCTTCTAATTAGTGACGCCAATATCCTCATTGATATGGAAGAAGGTGGCCTGCTTGAAGTAATGTTCCAACTGCCGTATGACTTCGCAACACCAGACATCCTGTTTTTGAAGAGCTTGAAGAGGAGCATACGCACTTACTCGGTTTAGGGTTAGCACTAAAAGAAGTTTCTTCAGCGTCAATGATGTATGCCATGCAGCTAACTGGAACCTACACCCAAGCGAGTCGAAATGATTGCTTTGCTCTTGCTTTAGCCAAACAGGAAAAGTGCCCTTTGCTGACGGGAGATATGGCGCTTAGAAAAGTAGCAGAGAAAGAAGCCGCCATTGTAAAAGGCACCATTTGGCTAGTAAGTCAGTTGGTGGTTCATCAGCAAATTAACACTGAACAAGCACGATTGGCTTACAAGCAGATGCAAACTAACGGCAGGCGCCTACCTTGGCATATCGCAGAGCAAGCTTTAGAACAACTAGATGAAGCAAACTAATAATGAATGGGTTGCCCTCATAAAGTGCAATTCAAAACGATCAGGAATTTAAGTAATGACAAGTTTACAACAACGCGCCGAACTTCAACGCCAAATATGGGCAATAGCTAACGAAGTTCGAGGCTCAGTCGATGGTTGGGATTTCAAACAGTACGTACTGGGTACGCTGTTCTACCGCTTTATCAGTGAGAACTTTGAAGTTTACATCACCGGCGGTGATGAGAGCATTAATTATGCTGGCATGTTCGACGATGATGAAAACATCAAGTTTGCTAAAGAAGATGCCATTAAAACCAAAGGTTATTTTCTCTACCCTAGCCAGTTGTTCAGCAATGTGGCGGCGAATGCGAACAAAAACGAAAATTTAAACACAGATTTGGCCGCTATTTTTGCAGCGATTGAAAACTCAGCCAATGGCTATGATTCAGAAAAAGACATCAAAGGCTTATTTGCCGACTTTGATACTACCAGTAACCGCTTAGGTAATACGGTAGAGGCCAAAAACAAACGCTTAGCGGCGGTATTAAAAGGCGTGGCAGGGCTGAATATTACCCAATTTGAAGATAACGAAAACGACCTGTTTGGTGATGCCTACGAGTTTCTTATTTCAAACTACGCCGCCAATGCGGGTAAATCAGGTGGCGAATTTTTTACCCCTCAGCATGTCTCTAAGTTGATCGCGCAACTGGCCATGCACGGCCAAACCAGCGTCAATAAAATCTATGACCCTGCGGCGGGCTCTGGGTCGTTGCTTTTACAAGCAAAAAAACACTTTGATGCGCATATCATTGAAGAGGGGTTTTTTGGCCAAGAGCTCAATCACACCACCTACAACTTAGCGCGTATGAACATGTTTTTACATAACATTAACTACGACAAGTTTAATATTCAGTTGGGCGATACCTTAATCGAGCCACATTTTCTCGATGACAAACCGTTCGATGCGATAGTCTCTAACCCGCCTTATTCGGTGAAATGGATTGGCAGCGACGACCCAACCTTAATCAACGATGACCGCTTTGCGCCCGCAGGTGTACTGGCACCAAAATCAAAAGCCGACTTTGCTTTTGTGCTGCATGCGCTGAATTACTTATCAAGCAAAGGCCGTGCAGCCATTGTTTGCTTTCCGGGTATTTTTTACCGTGGTGGCGCTGAGCAAAAAATTCGCCAGTACCTTATTGATAACAACTATGTCGAAACCGTGATTTCATTGGCACCAAACCTATTCTTCGGCACCACTATTGCTGTCAATATTTTGGTGCTGTCTAAGCACAAAACCGACACCACCACGCAATTTATCGATGCCAGTAGCCTGTTTAAAAAAGAAACTAATAACAACACCCTAAGCAACGAGCATATTGAGCAAATCATTAAGGTGTTTGCCAGCAAAGAAAACGTCGAGCACTTTGCCAAATGCGTTGATTTGGATGTAGTTGCCGCCAACGACTACAACCTGTCGGTGAGCAGTTATGTGGAAGCCAAAGATAACCGCGTAGTCACAAACATTACTGAGCTAAATGCCGAGCTTAAAACCACTGTCGCTAAAATCGACCTACTTCGCAGTGATATTGACCGCATAGTCAATGAAATAGAAGGCGTTTAGCATGGCAGAGAAACCCGTTTCATTAAGCCAAGCGCCCGCAGGGTACAGCGATTGGTTAAGCGAGCTAAAAACAAAAATCCACAGTGCCCAGCAACGCGCTACACTGGCGGTAAACCAAGAGTTAGTCTTGCTGTATTGGCAAATTGGCCAAGACATTTTAACCCGCCAAGCAGAGCTTGGCTGGGGCGCCAAAGTGATTGAACGGCTGGCACATGACTTGCGCACGGCATTCCCCGATATGAAAGGTTTTTCACCACGCAACCTGAAATACATGCGCGCCTTTGCCGAGGCTTGGCCTGATTTGGAATTTGTGCAAGCGCTGCTTGCACAATTGCCTTGGTATCACCAGTTGGCGCTCTTAGATAAGCTCGATAATACCGATTCACGCACGTGGTACGCCCAAAAAGCGCTAGAAAACAACTGGTCGCGCAATGTGTTAGTGATGCAAATAGAATCGGGTTTACACCAGCGCCAAGGGGCGGCCATCACCAACTTTGCCGCAACCTTACCCAAACCGCAGTCTGACCTTGCCCGCGAATCGATTAAAGACCCCTACCGCTTTGATTTTTTAGGGCTAACCGAAGCCGCCCAAGAGCGTGAAATTGAACACGCCTTGGTGCAGCATGTTACCCAGTTTTTGTTAGAACTCGGCGCAGGCTTTGCCTTTGTCGGGCGCCAAGTATTAATGCAAGTCGGGGATGAAGAGTTTTTTATCGACCTGTTGTTTTACCACCTCAAACTACGCTGTTATGTGGTGATAGAGCTTAAAACCGGAAAGTTTAAACCCGAGCATTTAGGCCAATTGAGCTTTTACATGACCGCCATTGATAAGCAACTAAAAACCGAACCAGACAACGCCACCATCGGCTTACTCTTGTGTAAAAGCAAAGACAAAGTGGTCGCCGAATACGCCCTAGGCGATAAAAGCCAAGCCATGGGCATTGCCGAATACAAGCTGCAACAAGCCTTACCTGAAACACTGGAAAGCAACTTGCCCAGTATTGAACAAATAGAGCGCGAATTGCAGGGAGAAGCAAAATGAGCCAGTTAAGTTATATGGAAAAGCTGTTGGATGGGGTTGAGGTGGAGTGGAAGGCGCTTGGGGATGTTTCATTAAAAATCTCGTCAGGCGGCACTCCTAGAACTGGAGTTGCTGAGTATTATGGCGGCGATATCCCTTGGCTGCGAACTCAAGAAGTTGATTTTGGGGAAATTTGGGATACAGGAGTAAAGATCACGGAAGCTGGACTAAAAAGCTCAAGCGCGAATTGGATACCAGCAAACTGTGTGATCGTTGCAATGTATGGGGCGACAGTAGGGAAAATAGGGATTAACAAAATTCCTATGACTACCAATCAGGCGTGCGCAAACATTCAACTTGCTGATAACGTCGCAAACTACCGATATGTATTCCATTTCTTGCTGAGTCAATATGAATATATTAAATCGCTCGGGGCAGGCTCTCAGACAAATATAAATGCGGGGATTGTAAAAAAGCTTCAAATCCCCATCCCCTGCCCTGATAACCCAGAAAAATCGCTGGCAATACAAGCTGAAATCGTCCGCATTCTGGACGCATTTACCGCCATGACCGCCGAGCTGACCGCCGAGCTTAACATGCGGAAAAAACAATACAACTACTACCGCGACCAGTTGCTAAGTTTTGAAGAAGGTGATTTTGAATGGATGACCCTAGGTGATGTCACAAAAAAATGGTACTCAGGTGGTACACCTACTGCTGGAAAGCCTGAATTCTACGAAGGCGGCAATATTCCTTGGTTGAGAACTCAGGAAGTGAAGTTTTCTGACGTATCTGAAACTGAGGTATTTATAACGCCAGCTGCGTTGAAAAATTCATCAGCCAAATGGATTCCAGAAAACTGTGTAATAATTGCTATCTCTGGAGCAACTGCTGGAAGATCAGCAATTAATAAGATTCCACTAACAACAAATCAGCACTGTGGATGTTTGGAAATCGACGATAAAAAAGCCCTATACCGATACGTCTTTCATTGGGTTAGTTTCAATTATGAGAACATAAAAGCTCTAGGACAAGGTGCAAGAGGAGATCTCAATTCGACAATCATCAAGAACTTTAGGTTACCTGTTCCTTACGCAAATGATCCTGAGAAATCATTGGTCGAGCAGGCGCGAATTGTAGCCGTATTGGATAAATTCGACACCTTAACAACTTCGCTGCAAGAAGGGCTCCCCCGCGAAATTGAGCTACGCCAAAAGCAATACGAGTATTATCGTGACCTGTTATTGAGTTTCCCGAAATCTCATTCAGATGAGGCAGCCTAATGGCCTACCAACCGCCTTTTACCATTACCACCGAGATTCTCAATTTGGTGGCACAAATCAGCCAGCAGGTGGGTGAATTAAACGCTAGCCAGCTCAATGCCTCGCCGCAACTGCGCAAACAAAACCGCATCAAAACCATTACCGGCACGCTGGCGATTGAAGGCAATACCTTAACCGAAGAGCAAATCACTGCCATTGTTGAGGGTAAGCCGGTGCTGGGCAGCGTGCGCGAGCTAGCCGAGGTAAAAGGCGCGATTGCCGCTTATGATGCACTGCCTGCATTCACACCCAGCGAGATTTCCGATTTACTCACGGCTCACGGTTTAATGCTGTCAGATATTCTTGTGAATGCCGGTGAGTTTCGCAGTAAAGGCGTGGGTATCCATAAAGGTGGTGTGGTGCACCATGTTGCGCCGCCTGCGCATCAGGTATCCGGTTTAATGGCTGATTTAATCCAATGGCTTAAGCAAACAAAAGATCACCCATTGATCGCCAGTTGTGTATTCCATTACGAATTTGAGTTTATTCACCCCTTTGCCGATGGTAACGGTCGTATGGGGCGGTTATGGCAAACGCTGATTTTATCCAAGTGGCATCCGTTGTTTTTATCTTTGCCGCTAGAAAGTGTGATTAAAGACCATCAGCAAGCCTATTATCACGCCCTTGAGCAGGCCGATAACCAAGCAGACAGTACGCCGTTTATTCATTTTATGTTGTCGGTTATTCAGCAAACGCTGGCGCAAAACGCCTCTGTAAGCACCCCTCTAAAAGAAGGTAAAAACGCCCCTGTAAATACCCTTATCAATGTAACGGGTCTTAAAACGCCTGAGGCTATTTTAGCATTGCTCAGTAACACGCCCGAGCTAACCCGACAACAACTCGCTGATACCTTGAATAAAGACGTTAGAACCATTGGTCGCGCCATTAGCAAACTACAAAAAGAAGGCAGGTTAACTCGGGTAGGCTCAGATAAAACCGGCCATTGGCAAGTAATTGAATAATGCGATGCAGTGGCTGGTTCCATTTTGGAAAACACCACGGCTAACAAAAAAGGATGTAAACGAATGACGACTTATAAAGCGGTGGCAGAATCCAATAACTTTATTGTGTTAGATAAATACACTAAAGAGTGGCAGGTTAACGAAAGCTTTCAAAGCGAAGGTGATTTAGAACGTGAGCTGATTCAGGACCTAAGCAACCAGGGCTATGAGTATTTATCGGCACTAACCACGCCCGATGCCATGCTGGCGAATGTGCGCAAGCAGCTACAAGCCCTTAATAAGGTCGAATTTACCGATGCCGAGTGGGCTCGCTTTTGCGAGCAATACCTGAACACACCAAGCGACAATATTCTTGATAAAACTCGCAAAGTGCACAGTGACTATATTTTCGATTTTGTCTTTGATGATGGCCATATAGAAAACATCTACCTGTTTGATAAGAAGACCATTGCGCGCAATAAAGTGCAGGTCATTAAGCAGTTTGAGCAAACGGGAAGCCATGCCAACCGTTACGATGTGACGATTTTGATCAATGGTTTGCCTTTGGTGCAAATCGAACTGAAAAAGCGTGGTGTGGCGATCCGTGAGGCGTTTAATCAAATACATCGCTACAGCAAAGAAAGCTTTAATAGCGATCACTCCTTGTACAAGTTCTTGCAGCTTTTTGTGATCTCTAATGGCACCGACACGCGCTATTTTGCCAATACCACCAAGCGCGACAAAAACAGCTTCGATTTTACGATGAACTGGGCGAAGTCAGACAATACGCTGATCAAGGATTTAAAAGACTTTACCGCCACTTTTTTCCAGAAAGAGACCTTGCTTGAAGTGATCTTGCGTTACTCGGTGTTTGACGTCAGCAATACCTTACTTGTAATGCGCCCTTACCAAATTGCGGCTACTGAGCGCATTTTATGGAAGATAAAGAGCGCGTTTAACGCTAAGAACTGGAGCAGCACCGAGAGCGGTGGGTACATTTGGCACACTACGGGTTCAGGCAAAACACTCACCAGCTTTAAAGCGGCACGTTTGGCCACCGATTTAGACTGTATCGATAAAGTCTTCTTTGTGGTGGACCGAAAAGACCTCGACTATCAGACGATGAAAGAGTATCAGCGGTTCTCGCCTGATAGTGTGAACGGTTCAGACAGTACCGCAGGGCTTAAGAGTAACCTGGATAAAGACGATAACAAGATTGTCGTCACCACAATCCAAAAGCTCAACAACTTAATCAAAAGCGAAAGCGATTTAGCTATATACAACAAGCAAGTCGTTTTTATTTTTGATGAGTGTCATCGAAGCCAGTTCGGTGAGGCGCAGAAAAACCTGAAGAAGAAATTCAAAAAGTACTACCAGTTTGGCTTCACAGGTACGCCCATTTTCCCAGAAAATGCACTGGGCGCAGAAACCACGGGTAGCGTGTTTGGCCAGCAGTTGCACACGTATGTGATCACCGATGCCATTCGTGATGAAAAAGTACTCAAGTTCAAAGTGGACTATAACGATGTTCGTCCGCAATTTAAGAGCATTGAGACTGAGCAGGATGATAAGAAGCTTAGTGCGGCGGAGAATAAGAAAGCCTTCTTACATCCAATGCGCATTGGTGAAATCTCGCAGTATATTCTGAGCCATTTTAACCAGAAAACACATCGAGCCTATTCTGGCGCCAAAGGGTTTAACGCCATGTTTGCGGTCAGTAGTGTTGATGCGGCGAAAGCCTACTATGAAACCTTCAAAACATTGCAGGCCGAGGCTGAGAATGGACCTACAAGTAAACCTCTGCGCATTGCAACTATCTTCTCATTTGCTGCCAATGAAGAGCAGGACGCCATTGGTGATATTTTAGATGAGAGCTTTGAAGTAAGTAGCCTGAACAGCAGCGCAAAAGAGTTTTTGAGCGCCGCGATTAAAGATTACAACGCCATGTTTAAATCTAACTATGGCGTGGACAGTAATGGCTTTCAGAACTACTACCGTGACCTTGCCCAGCGCGTGAAGAATCAAGAAATAGATCTGCTCATAGTGGTCGGTATGTTTTTAACGGGCTTTGATGCGCCTACGCTCAATACCTTGTTTGTTGACAAGAATTTGCGCTATCACGGCTTGATGCAGGCGTTTTCTCGCACCAATCGCATTTATGATGCAACGAAGACCTTTGGCAATATTGTTACCTTCCGGGACTTGGAACAGGCAACCATTGACGCCATCACCTTGTTTGGTGACAAAAACACCAAAAACGTGGTGTTGGAGAAGAGCTACAAAGAATACATGGAAGGCTTTAACGATATTGCTACTGGCCAAGCGCGTCGAGGTTTTGTTGATATCGTCAAAGAGCTGCAAGAACGCTTTCCAAACCCAGAAAATATTGAAAAAGAACAAGATAAAAAAGAGTTTGCCAAGCTCTTTGGTGAATACCTCAAAGCAGAAAATATTTTACAAAACTACGATGAGTTTGCTGGATTAAAAGCGCTGCAAAGCTTAGATACCAGTGATGAACAAGCTGTTGAAGAGTTCAAGTCAAAGTACTATCTAGACGATGCTGACATCGAGGCAATGCAAACCATCGATATGCCAAGCGAACGTGCTATCCAAGATTATCGCTCTACTTACAACGATACCCGTGACTGGTTGCGACGCGATAAAGAAGGTCAGGACAAAGATAAGTCAACGGTAGACTGGGACGATGTGGTCTTTGAAATTGATTTGCTTAAATCCCAAGAAATAAACCTCGATTACATTCTTGAACTGATTTTTGATCACAATAAGAAGAACAAGAGCAAAGAAGGCTTGATTGAAGAAGTCCGCCGTATGATCCGCGGTAGCCTTGGCAATAGAGCGAAAGAGAGCTTGGTGGTTGATTTTATTAACCAGACAAACCTAGATGAGATCAATGACAAAGCCAGCATTATCGACGCTTTCTTCAAATTCGCCCAGGCGGAGCAGAAGCGCGAAGCCGATGCCATTATAGCCTCTGAAAAGCTCAATATCGATGCTGCCAAACGCTATATTGCGTCATCACTCAAACGTGAGTACGCCTCTGAAAATGGCACTGCACTTAATGAGGCGCTGCCCAAACTTAGCCCATTGAACCCACAGTACCGAACCCAGAAGCAAACGGTTTTTCAGAAAATTGCCGCTTTTGTTGAAAAATTCAAAGGTGTGGGTGGGCAGTTGTAGTGATATGAAGAGCTCTTTTCACGTAGTTAATGCTTGATGAAAAGAGCTCGATATTTTTAAATTAGTGCTGTTTTTTTTCGAGATAGCAGATATGAATATTCAAATTAGTTTAATTATTATGCATTTTCTGGATAGGTCATTGGCCCACAAATGGAGCTAATAACTAAAGCTACTAAATGATTTCTGTCCAAAAGCGTGCTGGGTATCTCCTTCATACAGACAGGTTACACTAGTGCCAAAAAGGTGAGCCATGGTGATTAGCGAGACGACCGTCCGCCCCATGGATGGGGCGGTCGAGCATCCACGGACGGACTGGCTGCGCGTCGATGAGTGAATGCCATGGCAAGCCTATATGAGTGGATACCAGCCAACGCAAGTGTCCCAACGATAGAAATAACTGGCCACCCAGTACAATTCACCTACATGGTTTGTCTTGAAGTGAGTGGTGTTTAGTATGATATTTTATGACTCTATTGCAGCGTCACTAAAGTAAAAAACAATGCAAATCAGCACAATAACTTTTTTACACAATAAAAAGCCCTGCTTATACAGTGATGTATAGCAGGGCTTTTTGATTGCGAGTTTGTATTCGTTGAGTGAAAGTACAAGCTTTACTCAGGGTTTATGACCTAGTTCGAATAGGTCATAAATCCTTTTATCTCATCCACCTATTTCTCTCACTCATCTCTTTACACTCATCTCTTTCACTAAAATCGGCATCATGGAGATGCTAGTAGCCGATGGCTTCGCTACCCGAGTGGCGTGGATCAGACGCGCCAAAAATTCCTTGTTCGGTCACCATGATTGATTGTGTGCTGCCCATAGCGGATTGTACTTTCACTTTGTGCCCTTTGGCTTCGAGCAGGGAAATGGTATCGCGATTAAAGCTGGACTCGACTCGCAATTCATCGGGTTGCCATTGATGGTGAACCCGCGCCGCATTACTGGCTTCCGCGATGTTTAATCCATGATCGATCACATTCATGATGATCTGCAGTGTGGTGGTGATAATGCGCGAACCACCTGGACTGCCAGTGACGAGGAAGGGTTTGCCATCCTTCATTACTATTGTTGGGCTCATTGAGCTGAGTGGGCGTTTATTGCCCTCGACCGCATTGGCATCACCGCCTACTAAACCGTAGCCGTTTGGCACGCCGGGTTTGGCAGAGAAATCATCCATCTCGTTATTGAGCAAAATCCCTGTTCCCTTAGCCACTAAACCTGAGCCGTAGCTGAAGTTTAAGGTGTAAGTGTTTGAAACCGCATTGCCCCATTTGTCTACTACCGAGAAGTGAGTGGTTTGGTCGCTCTCATAGGGGGCGAGCTTGCCGGGCTTGATTTCGGCGCTCGGTGTTGCTTTATTCACCGCAATTTGGCTGGCGATTTTTTGGGCGTAGTCCTTACTGGTTAAGGCTCTGACGGGTACCTTATAAAAGTCGGGATCGCCTAAGTATTCGCTGCGATCGCTATAGGCGTACTTCATGGTTTCTGCCATCAGATGAATCGTCTGCGCGGTATTGTGGCCAAGTTTGTCTATCGGGAATTGCTGCAATACGTTGAGCATTTCGATGATGTGCACGCCGCCCGATGATGGTGGTGGCATAGACACAACTTGGTAACCGCGGTATTCGCCGCGCACGGGTTCACGTTCCACAACCTTATAATTTTTAAGATCGTCTAAGGTCATAATGCCGCCAGCGTCTTTCACCGCATTGATGAGCTTAGTGGCGGTTTCACCTTCGTAGAATCCTTTGGTGCCTTTTTCAGCGATAAGACTTAACGAATGGGCAAGCTCAGGTTGTTTAAGAATATCATCCACTTGATAGTCACTGCCGTCAGCTTTGTAGAAGATAGCGGCCGTGGTTGGCCATTGGGCCATGCGACGTTTTAGGCCGGCAAGGGATTGGGCAAGATCTGGCGTTACGCTAATGCCTTCCTGCGCCATTTTAATCGCGGGTGCCGTAACTTGGGCGAGAGTCATAGTGCCATATTTTTCAAGGGCTAAGCTCATGCCCATCACAGTACCTGGCACACCCACGGCAAGGCCGTGTTCGCGGCTCAGTTTTTCAACTGCGTCGCCATTTTCGTCGAGGAAAATATCTTTCTTGGCTTTAGATGGCGCCATTTCACGGTAATCGATTGCGATGGTTTTGTTTTCTTTGGCAATATGCACCAGCATAAAACCACCGCCGCCGATATTGCCAGCACGGGGTAAGGTGACAGCCAAACTGAAGGCGACAGCCACGGCGGCGTCAACCGCATTGCCGCCTTGCTTTAGGATCTCAACGCCGGTGCGACTGGCGAGAGCTTCTTGGCTTGCGACCATGCCATGTTTAGCCCACACAGGTTGTGCGGTGGCCATCTGGCTGAAAATTGGTGATTCATCGGCAAGCAGACCGGGAGATGATAGTAAGGGAAGCGCCATCGCAATGGCGAGAATAAGAGGTCTAAAAGGTCTTGTTGGACGCATACTCAATCCTGAATTTATTTTAATTATGGCTATGCAATGTGCCGAGAATTAGGCTTAATTGCAACCTCGTATACTTGTTCACACCAGTAAAGGACGATAATTTACCCAATGAGACAGCTTATTTTGGCTTTTGCGAGCTCAATGTCGGATATTTCGGCCAGTGCGTGGAATGCCGCCATGGGTGAGGCGAATCCATTTTGCCGCCATGAGTTTCTGTTGGCACTCGAGCAAAGCCGCTCCGCTTGCACTGCAACCGGTTGGACGCCTCGACATTTATGCGTGTTCGATGCGGGTGACACATTAAATGATGTCGCCAGCAAGGATAAAAGCTTGTCGCCTTTGGCTGAAGGAGGGTTTATCAGTGTGCAAACGGCTAAGCACTTCAATCAGTTCCCACTTATTGCCGTCATGCCCTTGTACCAAAAATCCCATTCCTACGGTGAGTATGTGTTCGATTGGGCGTGGGCCGAAGCCTATGAGCGCCATGGGCTCGATTACTATCCCAAATGGGTGAATGCGATCCCTTTTACCCCAGTGCAAGGTCAACGGATGGGCATTCATCCCGCAGTAGAGCGCGCCGAGCAACTGCGCGTGGCGGCATTACTGCTGATGACATTGAATCGCCGACTAATATCAGCGCAGGATAATCTCGTACCTAAGGAAGCTATTCTTAATGGGCCAGAGCAGGGCGACAGCCCGATTTCCTCATGGCATAGTCTGTTTGTTACCCCAACACAAACGCCGTTATTTGAAAGTTTGCCAAATTCGCTGTTAAAACGCTTAGGTACTCAGTTCCATTGGCATAATCGCAGTTATCGGGATTTTAATGATTTTCTGGCGGGCTTTAGTTCCCGTAAGCGTAAGAATATCTTGAAGGAGCGGGCGCAGTTACAGCCTTTTAATCTTAAGTTTCAGTTTGTCGAAGGGGAGCAGATCACCGCTTCGCAATGGCAGACTTTTATCCAATGTTATCAATTAACTTACCTTAAGCGCTCCGGTCATCGCGGCTATTTAACGCCAACCTTTTTTCAGCAGTTGGGGGCACAACTCGCTGCGCAAGTCCTACTGTTGGTGGTTGAAGATGCAAAGGGCGAGATGGTCGCTGGTGCCTTGTATTTAAAAGGTGAGAATACCCGAGGGCAGAAATGCTTATATGGTCGTTATTGGGGGACGACGGTTGAGCTTGACGGTTTACATTTTGAGGCCTGTTATTATCAAGGTATTCAATATTGTATTGAACATGAGTTTCAAGTGTTTGATGCGGGCGCACAGGGGGAACATAAGGTGCTGCGTGGCTTTGAACCCGTAGCAATGTATTCCTACCATAACATCGCCCATTTGGGATTTAAGGCGGCGATTGCCGACTTTGTTGAGCAAGAAACACTGCAAATGCAGCAATATATGGTGCAGATGCAAGATGTGTTGCCCTACAAAAAAGAGCCTTCATAAAGACCGAGTTAACGGGACTTTATTGGGCTCATTTTAGGTAGAACGGGTTACATTTAAGCGGTTAGTTCAAACCGTTAGCTCATGGCTAACCAAACTCCTACGCCTATCATTAGGCTGCCTGCAATGCGGTTTAACCAGCGAATATTATCACCACGGCTCAAGAAGATGCGCAGGCTTTTGCCACCACTGGCGTAGGCGAGCATAGAGGTAAATTCGGTCACCATGATAATGCTCAGTAAGGCGAGGAGCTGCGGCGCGACGTCGCGCTCGGCATTGATAAAAGGGGGTAGTAGCGACACCATAAATGCCCAACCTTTTGGATTGGCAATGGCGGTAATAAAGCCTTGAGAGATCAAGGTAACATTGCTGGCTCTGGGGTTAGTGTCATCATCACTTAATATGGCCATCTTGCCGCGCGCGCGCCACATCTGTACGCCGATAAAGCCTAAATAAATTCCGCCAACCCATTTGAAGATTTGAAAGACTTCGGGATAGTTGAGCATGATACTGGCAACGCCCATCACGGCGGCTGTCGCCACTAACGCCACCCCAACCAGTTCACCCAGCATCATCCACAGGGTGCGGCGCACACCTATACTCATGCCCAGGGTCATGGCGAGTGTCATGCACATGCCCGGCGTGATAGAAACAAAGAAAAAAGTCGGGATAAACACAGCGAGTAAGGCAAAATCAGGCATGGTTTGGTCATTCTTGGGTGAAGATGAGAAGGGCGATAGTGTAATGAAAATGGCGGATTTAGCCAATCTGCTTATTTTGAACTTGCTCTCTTTAAATGTAATCGGTTGTGTTGGCTGGCGATATTTCACGCAAAAAGCATACTGTGGTTATCATTAACAATATGCTCACTAACCCCATTGTGATTAATTCTGCAGTTGTTCGGTTAACAGCGATTAACCTCATAGTTTACAAGATAAGACATTGACTGTAGGTTCTACATCAGTATCGATCAAGTAAACACGATCGGCGCCCACTATATAATAACTGTATAGGTCTTGGTAAATATGTTCGCCTAATTCACCATAATAAGGACGGCGTGCATTTTTTACCGACTTCCATATTGGCCAAGGTAAAGAAAAATAATCGGCATTGGATTGATTCTTGATATTTAAATCTGAATCAATAGGGAATGGCGTATTGCTTTTATCATCATGTTGAATATCACTAAAGTTATCACTTATGTTATCTAAGAAGGTTTGATAACTTGACTCATCAATTACTTGTATTCCTGAAATCGTTGGGAAATACAATTCCATCGTGAATGCATCGTTATCAAGTTCCTGCCACAGTATGGTTAAAGATAAATGCTCTAATCTGCAACTCAGGTTCGGGTGTGGCTTTAGGTTTCTGCTCACGGGAAACCAAGGTTGATAAGCCGCTTTAATCATAGCGAAACCTCGTTATATTATTGTGTTAAGAACATATCTTAGTCGTTTGGCTGTTACTTTTTTGCATTATTTTTGCTGAAAGTACCATAACCTAAAAATAACTGAGAAGCATGTTGAGATTATCCAATATTTTTTGAAACTCATATCAACCAAATGCGCCTTATCAATCATAATTTGATTGATATGCTAACCCACATTCTCAAATCAATGGTTAATGACTGTTCTAGGACAGTTCAAAAATGGGTTCAGCATATTATGAAATCGCCTTATTTCTCCTCTTTTAAAAAGACTCTCTTGGTGACTGTCGCTTTGGCCGCCAGTATTAATTACGTTATGGCTGACGACAGTGCCTCTGCGTTTAGTCTCGAAAGTAATTTAGCTGATAATTCAAGGTTCCCTCCTGAGTATTATTGGAATCAATTTGGTTGTTCGGGCGAAAATATTGCGCCGCGTTTAACTTGGCAAAATGTACCTGCCGGTACCAAGAGCTTTGCTGTCACTTTATATGACAAAGATGCGCCTACTGGCAGTGGTTTTTGGCACCGTGTTGTGTATGACATTCCGGCACAGGTGTCGACTCTCGCAGGTGGTGTGAATGGCGGAGCGCTACCCAGTGGTGCCATTGAAGCTAATACCGATTTAGGTAAACCTGGATACTTTGGACCTTGTCCACCAGAGGGACGTGAACACAGTTATGTATGGACAGTGCATGCTTTGGATGTGGCGCAGTTGCCGATAGACAAGGGATCAACGCCCGCTTTGGTGGGATTCTATCTTTGGCAGCATAGATTAGGCGAAGCAAGTTTAACGCTTTTAGCTGGCCCACGTTAGGAGGAATGAAGATGACCATATTATCTACGCGCATTACATACCCAATGTTATCAAAGGCTTTTACTCTACTGGCAACCAGTTTGTTGTGTTCTTATTCATGGGCGACACAGACTGAGCCGCTGGCAAAAATGGAAGTTTTTGCCGAACTTGATGGGGCTGTGGGCGGTATTACTTTCACATCAGATGAACGATTGATTTTCAGTTATCACCCTTTCTATCAACCTAACATTAAGGTGGCAGAGCTTTTAGCGGATGGTAGTACTAAGCCATTTCCTAATTCGGATTGGCAGCAATGCCATGATCCGCAGGGCAAAGCGAAAGAACCTGACACTTGCCTTAATTGGGTGTTGGGGCTGCGAACCGACGATCAAGACAGAGTGTGGCTATTAGACTCTGGCCAGCAGGCGCCACGTATTGAGCCTAAATTAGTGGCATGGGATACCAAGAAAAACCAATTAGATCGCATTATTCATTTGCCCGCGCCAGTCTCTCTTCCTGAGTCACAACATAATGACTTTGTTATCTCATCTCGACATCAAGCGATTGTGATTGCCGATGAGGGGATTGGCACGGGTCCCATTGGTGAAAAGGCTGCGCTGGTAGTTGTGGACTTAAATACAGGGAAAAGTCGGCGCCTATTACAGGGTGATAACAGTGTGATGCCAGATTTACAGCGGCCACTGATTATCGATAAAAACTCAAAAGATAGAAAGCAGATTGAAGTTTATGTGGGTGCCGATGGCATTGCTTTAGATAAAACCCAAACATGGCTCTACTTTGCCCCGATGAATAAAGACAAAGTTTACCGTGTGCGGATGACAGATCTCATCAATCCTTCGTTAACGCCTGCGGCACTCTCTGCCAAAGTGGAGGCTTATGCCGATAAGCCCGACAACGGTGGCTTAAGTATTGATGAAGCGAATAATTTGTATCTAACAGAAGTGGGAGAACGGGCCATTGGCGTGATCCCTGCCGATTCTCGCCAGTATCGCACTTATGTCCATGATGAACGTATGGTTTGGCCCGACGGTGTGAGTTATGGCAAGCAAGGTTACTTGTACTCTGGGGCTGCGCAATTACCGTTATCGGCACCATTAAATAATGGCAAAGCTGAAAACAGTCCACCTTATTATATTTTCCGTTTTAAGCCGTTAGCGGCGGGCGTTCGTGGTAATTAATCCGAACAATTAATCTCATCAATTAATTTTATAACCTTACGCCAAGTGCTTATCTGAACTGAATTTATTCACATAATTTTTGCGGATTAAAACGGTTTGGATTCGCACTTGGTTATACCGAGTCACTGAGTCACGACATCCAGAGGATGACAATATGAACATTATCGGATTGGATCACTTTACCATCAGAACCCCCAAACTGGTTGAAACGCTGTTGTTTTATCAAGTTATCCTTGGATTGAAATTAGGTTGGCGGCCACAGTTTGGTTTTCCTGGACATTGGCTCTATGCCTCAAATAAGCCCATTTTGCATTTAGTGGAAGCGGGCGATCAGGCGCTAGATGCCTACTTAGGGGAAAGCAGAAATATTTATGGCTCGGGACGTGTTGACCATTTGTCGTTTCGTGGCACGGATTTACACCAGATGCAGCAGCATTTATGCCAGCAGAGGATGATTTTTCAGGAACGAATTGTGCCTGAGATTGGTGAGCATCAGTTGTTCCTTGAAGATCCGAATGGCATCAAAGTAGAGATGATATTCCCCTATGCAAAGGACAACGCCATCGTAGGGATTGTGATGGATAGGCTCACTATTTTAGACACCAAGGAGCCTGAACATGGCGGAGATTAATGTCTTCAGAAGGCAATTATTGCAAACGTTGGGATTGGGCAGTTTGGCATCATTGGCATTATTTCCTCGAGGTGCGATAGGTATGAATTCATTGAATAAGAGTACAAATATGGAGAGCTCACAGGGTAAGCCGATGATTCGCATGGGAGTGACAGACTTAAGTTTTCATCGCGTCACCGCCGCTGTGGTTGCCCATGTGATAGGGATTATGGGCAAAGAGGTGCAACGAAGCTATGCATTGCACGAGGCTAATTTTGAGCAGCTAGGTGAAGGCAAAGTGGATATGCTGTGTTCAGCATGGCTGCCCCATAGCCATGGGATTTATCGACAAGGTGTCGAAGAGCGAGTTGCTACGCGGCAACTCGGGCTACATTATGAGCCCTATGCGCTCTGGGGCGTACCCGATTATGTGCCTGCTGAGCAAGTGTCGAGCATTGAGGATTTACTCAAACCTGACGTGCAGCAACGTATGCGGCCCATCATTCAAGGGATTGGTGAGGGGGCGGGGATCACGCGATTTTCTAAAAAGATCATGACGCAATATGGATTAACGGCGGCAGGTTATCAATTTAGAACAGGCACTCAAGCCGACTGTGTCGCGGCTTTTGAGTCTGCCGTAGCGGTAAACGAGTGGGTGATCGTTCCTTTGTGGCATCCACAATTTTTACACCATCAATACGGTATTCGCGATCTTCAGGACCCTAAAGGTTTACTCGGGGGAAAAGATAAAGCGGTATTGCTCGCCCGTGAATGCGAGTTAGCGGTTAATTTCTCGCCCGCACAAATTCAGGTACTTGATAACATAGTATTATCGAATCAAATGGTTGCAGAACTCGATTATGCGGTTAATCGACAAGGAATGACGGAAGATGAGGCCGCTGCGAACTGGCTGACAGTCAATCCTCAGCATTTGACAACCTGGCTAGCCCCGCTGCTTAATCTTGCGAATGCCTCCTCTCAGGAGGTGATATTATGATGGTCACACCTGAATCGCGGCTAGTAGCGGCAGGGCTTGAACTACCTGAGGTTGCTGCGGCTCTTGGAAATTATGAACCCTATTCAATTGTTGGCAGTCAGTTAATGACCTCGGGTCAGTTTCCCTATTTAGAGGGCGAGCTTCAGTATCAAGGACAATTGGGCGCAGATCATACTGTGAGCGAAGGCTACGCTGCCTGTCGTCTTGCGACCCTAAATGCTATTGCCCAATTGAAACAGGCTTGCGGTGAGCTTTCGCGGATAAAACAAATTTACCGCTTGGAAGGGGTGCTAAATGTGCATCAATCTTGCTTTGAACATCCTAAAGCACTCGATGGGGCTTCGGATTTGTTGCTTGAAATCTTCGGTGAAGCAGGGCGCCACAGCCGGATGATTTGGACAAATCCGGTCATGCCGCTGAACAGTTTGTGTCTAGTGTATTTATTTGCAGAACTCTATTGTGATGATGAACAAAGGTAATGACCTTTGTCTCGATTGAAATCGAGTACTTGAATGTGACTCACATTGGCTGTCAGCTAAATGTTCTGTCAGCAAGATGGGTAGTTCATTCAATAGCATATAAGGCAGTTCTTGAACTTTCATCAATCGATTGTTAGGGTTAGGTCATCATGGACGGAATGTTGACAATACGATGACTGAGAAACAAAAAATGTTGGCGGGCCAGCCCTATAAGGCTTGGGATGATGAGTTATTGGCTGAGCGGATGCGGGCGAAATCCATTTGTCATCAGTTTAATCTGGCCGAACCGACTTTGCTTGATGCCCGAATGGAGCATCTTCGTGGCCTGCTTGATATTCAACACTGCGCCCATATTGAGCCTAATTTCTTTTGCGATTACGGCTATAACATCCATATTGGCAAACAATTTTACGCCAATCATAATCTAACCATATTAGATGTTTGCTCAGTCTCGATTGGCGATAATGTGATGTTTGGTCCCCATGTGATGATTTCTACCGCAACACATCCTATTAATCCCATTGCGCGGCAAACGACGGAATACGGCGCGCCAATTCAAATCGGCAATAATGTCTGGCTAGGCGGAAACGTCTCTGTACTGCCGGGTGTGACCATTGGTGATAATTGTGTCATTGGTGCTGGTAGTGTAGTGAATAAGAGCATTCCGGCGAACTGCGTGGCGGCGGGGAACCCTTGTAAGGTTATCAAACCTATCGATGTGGACTAGCGCAGGAAAGTTAAAGCCGAGTGATTGGCGTCAATGCTGATGCTGATTTAAATGACGATGTAGATATTCGTAGAAAGAAAAACGGTACGCAGTGCGTACCGTTTTTTATTAGCAGGATGAATACTTACAGTACGCCGCGGCGCATTTGGTCCCGTTCAATTGATTCAAACAGGGCCGTAAAGTTGCCTTCACCAAAACCTAAGTTATTCTTACGTTGGATGATTTCGATGAAAATCGGTCCAAACAGGTTTTTAGTAAATATTTGCAATAAATAGCCTGTATCATCACCATCCACCAAAATTTGGTGATGTTTGATGCGCTCACGATTCTCAGTCACTTGAGGCAACTTGTCGAAAATGGTGTCGTAGTATTCAGGGATGATGTCTAGGCATTGGATTGAGCTGCCTTCCATCGCATCCAGAGATTTAACGATATCGCGGCTTCTAAAGGCTAAATGTTGCACACCTGGGCCATTGTATTCCTTCAGATATTCATCAATTTGGTTTTTATCGCTGCCTTTACCTTCGTTGATCGGGATACAGAAGCTACCATCGGGTGAGCGCAGGGCGTAGGACACTAGCGCGGTTTGTACGCCGCTGATGTCAAAGTAGCGCACTTCCGTAAAACCAAAAATGTTTTTATAGAAGTTAGCCCAATGTTCCATTGTGCCTTTGTAGACGTTGTTGGTTAAGTGATCGACCTCGATAAAGCCTTTCTCTTGGGTGATAATTTGCTCGTCTAAATCTTCAAAATCAGCGGCATAGATATTGTTATCTGCGCCAAAGGTGTCGATGAAATAAATTAAGCTGTCACCAATGCCGTAAATCGCAGGATAAGGCAGATCTTTATTGGCATCATCGGCGGGTTTTGCACCACGTTCAACGGCAACGCGATAGGCAAAGCCGGCATCTTCTACACGCCAGCCCATAGAGCAAATGGCTGGGCCGTGGGATTTGGCAAACTTAGCTGAGAAACCTTCGCGCTCAGTGTTGAGCAGAAAATTAATGTCATTCTGTTTGTAGTACAGGATGTCTTTTTTCTTGGCTTTTTTCAGCAGAGAAAAACCAAAGTCGATAAAGACTTTGTGCATAAAATCAGTATCAGGGCTGGCGAATTCCGTGAATTCGATACCTAATAAGCCCAGTGGATTTAGTTCGCTTGCCATGATGTTTTCCTCGTTATTTTAGTGCAACACGCCGTCACTCTAATGACTCCCGCATGGGAGTGCTGGTGGCTTGGGGCTAGTCTTCTAGCCAAGAGCGGTTGTAGTCTTTGCTCATGCAATTTTGTACATGTTCGGTTAATTTCAGTGGGGCGAACGTGTCCACCATCACTGCATATTCATAGGTTTCTTTTTTGCCAATTGAGGCTTCTGTGCGGCCCGGTTGTGGTCCGTGGGCCACACCTTTTTGATGTAAGGTCATGTAACCCGCTTCAATGCCCGTGCGGCTCATAAAGTCGCCATCGACGTAATACAAGACTTCGTCACTATCTATGTTGTTGTGGTAATAAGGCGCCGGAATCGATTTAGGGTGGAAATCGTAGGGGCGCGGCACGAAGTTACAAATCACAAAGTTATGGGCGGTAAAGACTAAGTGATCAGAAGGGGGGAGATGGATTTTGCCTACCTTTGGCGCGTATTCGGTAATGTTGAATGCCCAAGGGTAAACGCAGCCATCCCAACCCACTAAATCAAAGGGATGCCATTCAAGTGTGGTGAGTTGGTACTTATCGCCAAACTTACACACTAAGGGGAAGGCGCCGCGCTCAACCACAGCATCTTGCAATGTAGGTACGCGCAAATCGCGCTCGCAGTAAGGTGCCGATTCTAATAGCTGACCATACTCGTTACGGAAATGCTTAGGCACTTCCACCATAGAGAATGACTCGATAACGAAAAGTCGCACATTGCTGTAATCGTTGAATTTTAGTTGATAAGTGGTACCGCGTGGGATCACGAGATAGTCCCACTTTTGGATCTTAATCGTGCCGTACTCGCTGTAGAGTGTGCCTTCGCCTTCGTGGACAAAAACCACTTCATCGGCATAGGCGTTACGGTAAAACTCGTCGGTATCGGCGGTGACTTTGGCGGTATAAAGTGCTAAGTCATTGTTATAAAAAATCTTGTTACGGGCGCTGAAGAAATTACCTTCACGGTCGGCGTCGCGGGAATCGAGTTTATAGTTTTGGACCAGCGAATCTTCCCAATTGGCACCATGGCCTAGGCTGTAGGGCGCCACTTCTAATGCTTTGGTTGGCATGTTGTGGTGATATTTATTGGAATAAATATTGGAAAAACCATGGGTTGAGAACAACTCTTCACGGTAAAGCTCGCCGTTTTCCTTTTCAAATGCGATATGGCGCTTATGGGGAATCTGGCCTTGTTTCACATAAAATGGCATGGAGGATCCTTGGTTTTTACAGCGGCGTGAGATTAGCTCTACTTCGCTTGTCGTTATGGTTATGTGATCTTGTTATCAATTTAGTTGCTTGAATGAACAAAAAAAAGAATAATAAATCCGTTATCTCAATCTAAAAATTAGATGGTATTCTAATCTTTACGAATCGTAGTGTTTCCGTGACATGTTCATTAGAGCCAAGGAGTGACCATGCGCATCGATATTGATGCTTTTAATGTGCTGCAAGTGCTGGTGGAAGAGGGCAGTTTTGCCAAGGCGGCGGAGCGATTACACAAAGCGCAATCGGCGGTGAGTTATCAAGTTAAAAAGTTAGAAGAGCACTTAGGCGTGCCGCTTTTTAGCCGTGAGCAATATCGTGCTGAGCTGACGCAAGAGGGCCGCGTGATTTTGGCCGAGGGACAAAGGTTACTGCAACACCTTGCAAACATTGAACATCTTGCCAGTCGTTTCAGTGAAGGCTGGGAGCCAAAGCTAGAGCTAGTGATAGACGGTGCCTTACCGATGGAGCCTATCATGACGGCCTTAAAGCGTATGGCTGAACATCAGATCCCCACTAAAATTCAGCTGAATATGGAGTTTTTAGGCGGTGTACAACACCGATTCGAGCGTGATAATGCTGACTTGATGTTAGTGAAAGATTATCGCACTGGCCCCTATTATCATCCGCAGCCGTTGCCTGCAATTACTAGCGTACTGGTGGCCAGTGCTTCGCATCCTTTATCTTTTATTCGCGAAATTAGTTTGTCTGAGCTGCAGCAACATGTGGAATTAACTATCGAAGACTCTTCACCCAATAAAAGTTACCGCGATGAAATGCAATTTGGCGGCGATAAAGTGTTTTATCTTTCTGGCTTTATCATGAAAAAGAACGCCTTGTTAAAAGGCTTAGGTTTTGGCTGGTTGCCGGACTTTTTAGTGCAAGAAGAGTTAGCTAAGGGCGAATTAGTTGAAATCGACTTCGTCGGTGGCAGTCGTTTTACGTTTATTCCACAGCTCGTCTCGACCTTAGAGCGTCCGTTAGGTCGTGCGGGACAACTTTTTACCGAGTTGATATTAGAGGAGTTTGCTAAGGCTGAGCAGTTTAATGGTGTGGGTTTGGGTTGATAAGTCTTCGCTTGTCATCTTTTGATACAAGTTACCGCATAAAATAATCGCATTTTGACATTTTATGTCATAGATTAATGCCTAGGTCAGATTAAGGTTTAGATTGAGAGTTAAAATAAGGCCTAAATTCAGATTGAGCTTAGATCTAGATTAGGGTCGAGATGAAGAGTGAAATTGAGCCGCGATAGGTAAAGAGTCGTCCATCGGGGTCAATCTAAAGGATAGTAACAAGGAACTGACAGTTAAGGGGAACAGTATGTCTAGACGTTGTCATGAAGTGGATTATGAAATTATCGGCCACAGTATGCAGTTGGTTGAAGTGGAACTCGATCCCAACGAAACCGTGGTCGCTGAAGCGGGCGCGATGAATTACCTAGAGCAAGATATTAGCTTTGAGGCCAAAATGGGCGATGGCTCTGAGCCTGAGTCAGGCTTTTTTGGCAAGTTGGTGGGCGCGGGTAAACGGGCATTGACGGGTGAGAGCATTTTTATGACTCACTTTACCAACCAAGGCAACCAAAAACGTAAAGTCGCCTTTGCTGCCCCTTATCCAGGCACTATCCTAGCGATCGACTTGGCCGAACATGGCGGTGAGCTTATCTGTCAGAAAGACAGTTTTTTGGCTGCGGCTTTAGGTACACGCGTGACGATGAAATTTAATCGCCGCTTAGGCACGGGATTTTTTGGTGGTGAAGGGTTTATTCTGCAAAGCCTACAGGGCGATGGTATGGCGTTTATCCATGCGGGCGGCACCTTAGTGAAAAAAGAACTAAAAGGTGAAACCTTAAGAGTTGACACCGGTTGTCTTGTTGCATTTACCTCAGGGATTGATTACGACATAGAGCGCGCAGGCTCATTAAAGTCTATGGTCTTTGGCGGGGAAGGTTTGTTTTTAGCCACACTCAAAGGCCACGGGACGGTTTGGCTACAAAGCTTGCCATTCTCACGTATGGCAGACCGCATTATCGCCCATGCCCCATCAGCGGGTGGCAGTGATCGCGGTGAAGGCTCTGTACTCGGAGGTCTTGGTCGCATGCTCGATGGGCGCTAACACAACATTTTTAATGGGGCACCTTTATGTAAAAGTAAAAAAAGTGACATATCGAGATTGATGATATGTCACTTCAAATGGGAGATTTTAAATTAGCTTAAGTAACGTTGGTTAGAACTTATAGTTAACGCCTACAGTGATACGTTGTCCCAGAATGTCATAGTAAGCACCTTGGTTATATACACTCGGTTGACGAGGTGGGGTTTCATCAAACATGTTGAGTATGCCCGCACGAACTTGTAATGCATCAGTGATGTTATAGCGACTGGTTAAATCAAATGTAATATATGATGGAATATCATTATAGTTGTTTTGATTTGGTGACCAATCGTTACTTAAAACTGTATTACTACGATAGTTCGCAGTTAGTACTGCAGAGAAATCTCCGTAGGTGTAATCCGTCGTAAAACGATGACGCCAACGTGGCCGCTCTTGTTCACCTGTTTCTTTTATTTCATCTTCAGCAAAACCTGTTGAATTAAATGAACGTTCTTCTAGATAAGTACTGAAGAGGCGGATCCCCCAGTCACCAAAGCTACTTTCAAACTTATAGTTAGCTTCAATATCTACACCAGAAGTAATGCTGGTCGCAGAGTTAACTGGTTTTTCATAGTAATTGGTGATCTCATGCGTATCAGGATCACGTTCAAGCAATGGACAGAATGGGTTGTCTAGAGTGCTTGATTGGTAGCAATACTTTACAACATCTGGGCCATCAAAACTGTTAATGACATTTTCCATGTCAAATTTCCAGTAATCAACAGTGAAACTTAGGTTTTCAATATAACTTGGGGTATAGACAAAACCGATAGTTATGTCATCGGCAACTTCGTTTTGTAAGTCTTCGTTCCCTACTATAAATCCAGGACGAGTCGAACCATACCACTCTTGAGATGGTTCGAAATCGGTAGGAATGCCTTGTGCCGCACAGTTTGCCAAGACATTGTCTAGATATTCAGGATTTATTTGGTTGCGGTAGCTAGAAGCGCAATAATCCTTTATAGATCTGAATGTTTGTCCTGGTGGGCTATACAAGTCACCTATATTGGGAGCTCTAACAGATTTCGAACGGTTTAATCTGATCCTCAAATCGTCGAAGACAGCCCAGTTTAAGCCTACTTTCCAAGCAGTATCAGAACCAGATGTCGAGTAATCCATATAACGGAAAGCTGTTTCCAGTGTTAAATCTTGTACTAATGTAATGTCACTTAGTAATGGAATTGACAATTCTGCAGAAGCTTCCGTTACATCAAACTCACCTTTAAGTGGCTGAGATTGGTTGTTGAACAGTAAGCCCTCTCGCATAGCTGGATCTGGTAAAGTGTCTGCCTGCTCTTTTCTATACTCGAGAGAGAATGCACTCGATACAAAACCTGCTGGCAATTCAAATAGATCACCACTTACGGATGCTCCGAGAGCTGATTGAGTGATAGATGAGCGTCGAATTGCGTCAGTACTTACCCAATCATAGGCGTTTTTATCGTAGATTCCGCGCCCAAATATATTGAGTGGAAGGCATCCATTATCGCGCGCGCTTTCACTACGGCAGACGACATCTCCATTGGCATCTTTGATCGTATCAACGGCATCGTAGAAGCGTTGTTCAAACATTTCACCGTACCATTCAGTGTCGGCTTGAACATGCCCTACTGTCGCATAGGCATCATAGCCCCATTTTTCAGAAAGCTCGCCTTCGAACCCCAGAGCAACACGAGCTGTCGTTCTTTCTTGACTGTATTTGCGATTACCAAAGTCTGATGCAAGATAACCAAGAGTAACTCCTGCTCCTGGTTTTGGCTCACCTGCCGCAACTAAAGCAGCTGCTTCTGGTGATAGGAAGCCATTATCTTCATGTAACTTGAAGTTTAAAAATGCAGGAGAGCTTTCTCCATAAGCATCTGATTTACTTAAGCTTGCTTCCATTGTCATTTTATGGTTTTCATTGATGTCATAACTCATTACTGAGAAAAAGTTAATGCGATCTAATGGCGTTTTGATGAAAGAGTTTTCTGCGAAGTTATAACCTTCTCCGCCGAGATAATCGACACGACCAGAAGTCAGCGGAGGTAAAGCTTGTCCTAATTGCATTGGTCTAACATTGCCATTTTCATCAAATGAGTATCGAGTACCATTTGAAACAAATGTCCCTGTTTTACTATAGGAAGCTAATACTTGTTGACCATAACCCCATACAACAGACTGTGGGTCATCTGGACCTGTTGCATTTTGATTACGTACAACAATTGGAGCTTCACGTAGGAACTCTCTATCCATAAAGGATAATTGCCCCTGACGAGCCCAACTAAGGTTAGTTACAAAATTAGCTTTACCTACTTCTGAACCAAATGTTATTGAAGCATATTTTTCTTCACCACCATCTTCTGTTGGCTGTGTAGTCGAAACGTCAACCGAAATGCCATCAAAGCTTTTTTTCGTAATAATGTTCACAACTCCCGCGATAGCATCTGAGCCATATACTGCTGATGCACCACCAGTTGTGATTTCAATTCGTTCAACCATAGCTGTTGGTATATTGTTAAGATCTACAGAACCTGAACCAGGTGCTCCTGCAACAAATCGACGACCATTAACAAGAACTAGTGTACGGTCAGAGCCTAGTCCTCTTAAGTCTGTATTATTTAATCCGCTAGCAAATACAGTATTATTGGTTGTTTCAGGTGATAGTCCTACTAGTGTGTTGGGCATCTTATGCAGCAAATCAGCAACGTTAACGACACCTGCGTCAATTAACCCATCACCTGATATAACTGTCACAGGTGTAGGCGTGAGTTCACCAATACGCTTAATTTTTGAGCCTGTAACTTCAATACGTTCAAATGTTTCAGTTGGTTCTTCAGTTTGGGCATGAACAAAAGTGGAAGCTGTTAGACTTGCTGCGGCAAATATACCGTAGCGAACCGCTTTTGCCGTTAGTGACAAAGAGTTCATACATTTCTCCTTTATATTTTTTATTGGTTAAATTTATGGTTGTAAATTGAAGCTGCACTTAACAACTCCAACCACATATTTATTTCCAAGTTGCGAGATTGTCAAACGGTAGGGGTTTTTAGGTTAATTTTGGTGGCAATCATTTAAGGTGAGATGAACAATTTTGTTATTTATTTTACATTAATTAAACAAGGTTATTCGTTATTTGTAACATGTAATTGTTTTTTGATAGGCTGCTTTTAGGTGGAAGGTGTTTAATTAGTTGATTATAAAGGTTATTATTTTTTGTGATTTTATTTGTTTTTTCGCGAGATATTAATTGTAACTGAGTGTTTCTTATTTGGTTATTTTGCTTACTTTTTTTGTTTATTTTATAATTATCATATATCAATCGTTAGAAAGTATTATTTGCAGGTTTACCAGGTTAATTCATTATAAAGTATTATTAGCAATGAATGATTAATGTTATTGTGGGTTTAATGAAAGGTTTTTTAAATTATTTTATATTTGCTATTTATTTTTAATATTTCTCTCTATGATTTTTGAAATAAAATACATCATCAGATAGCCTGTGCCTAAGGCTAAAATCACCGCGACGACATTCTCCGTATACAGGCGGTAAGCGTAGAAAGTACCGACCAGTACTGCGATACCAGCAAGGCGAATAAGTAGGCTTTGAGTAAAGTAGCCATGAGCTTTTATATAAGCTAGCTGGTAGCCATTGAGCATCATAAATATAAAAAACATGGAGAAATGCATTAATACTGGGGCCGCTTTAATGTATTGCTCGGGGAATAACCAAGCGACTAACGGCTTGCTCGCAAAGACCATAACGACAAAAAAAATACCGCTGATCCACAAAGAAACTTTTGTCAGCCATGACTTAATTTGTTGCACTTCGTCAAAGCGTTTTTCTCGTACGCACACTGCGACTTCGGGCAGCACAAAACGGTAGATGGGAAAGACAAAAAGCAGGGTGAGGTAAGTGATCATCGGCCGCACCACCACTTGGAAATCACCCAGTTCATCTATGCTGAAATAGGCAATAGTCAGCAGTACGGTGATGTAAATCATCAAGATACTGGCCCCCGCTTCCATGGACGCCGTCAGGCTTTTCTTCATAAAACTGCGTAAACCCGTATCAAAATGCACTGCACTTAAGGGCGGAGTGGCAATATCTTTGCGCCGTTTTAAGTACATATATAAGGCAACGATGAGCGATGACAGTGTCATGCTGTAAAAGAGTGATGCAATGGCGGTTTGTTTTAAGCCATAGAAACATAATAAAAAGCTAGTCACTTGCGCGAGCGGCTCTAACCAAGTGACTCTATTGGAGATGGCATATAGCCGGTACATGGCAATTTGATTGGTAAAATAGACCTTGAGCCCCATACTCAGAATAATCCCAACCAATTGAAAATATTCTACATTGAGCTGAAGTTTGTGCTTGATATAGGGTAAAACTAAGCCCCATGTCAGTAGTACCATAGCGATCAAGCTGTAGCGGAATATATTGGTGATATCCACATCTTGCTTGGTCTGGGAGTAGGTCACCACCATAGAGGAGCGAAATCCCGTCATTAGGATTAGCGACAGTGAGATAATGTCGATCACTGTGTGATAGAGCGCTAGATCAGCTTTGGCAACCCATTGTGCTAGCCAGAGTTTAAATAGAAACCCCACAGAAATACTGGCGAGTGATGCCCAGAACCCCGCAATAATTGCCTGCTTAACCCGTTGAAGTGAGGTGTTTTCCATTATCAAAAATCCAGCGTTAGTCTACGGTCATTATCGGGATGCTATGAATTCAATTAAGATTTTGCCTTAGCCGCATGAGTATTTTTAGGTGACACTTATCTTGTTCTGTTCGATATCTTTTCACCCTGCATGAGTCTAGCATTTAGCCAATTTACGACCAATAGCCAGATAGTAAAGATATGATAAATATCAATATGTTGCTTTATTGTAAGTTAGAACGTTATTGAGTGAGGACTGGGATGATAAATTGTCTTACTGACAACGTTTTTTGATAGATCAAAGCAGTATTAAGCAGTACTCAACGCCCAGATAAGCGCTGGGCGTAGTTATAAAAGTGTCAGTTATAAATGCCATTTTGCCATGGGAAGTTAATCGGTAATGATATTGACGATATCGAGGATTTTACGGCTGTTATTATCGAGTTTGATTAGTGCACCTTCGACTTGAATGCTAATGATGCCATCTCTGTCTAAGGGCACTACGATGCGGCCGCGATCATAAATATCATGTTCAAGCACATCACCACGGTGGAGTTTTTTCTGCCAACCGGGTGGCAGTGGCTGACCTTGGTCAACTTTTTTCTGTAATCCCGGCGGTAGACTTTTATCCTTTTTATGGTGCTCATGGTCATCTTTAGCAAAGGTTGAGATGGACATCGTTAAGCTGAGGACAAGTCCTGTGATTACCACTGAGGTCAATTTATTCATCTGTACTCCTAAGGGGCATTGAGTTGATGTTGTGTCCAATGCTGGATGTGGCCAACAATAGGCGATGCGAAATGAACTATAGCTGAACGTTCTGGTTCAAGATTGCTTTCTAGCGGGTTAACATGAGTACGGCTTGCCATTGTTCGGCGGTCACAGGTTGGATACTGAGTCTTGACCCCTTAGCCACTAAATACATGTCCGCCAGTTGGGGTAAACTTTTTATCAAACTTAAGGGAATCATCTCGTTAAATTTTTCGACAAAGCGGATATCCACTCGCAGCCATCTTGGTTTGGTTGGATCTGACTTAGGGTCGAAATACTTCGATTCGGGATCGAAGGCTGTGCTGTCGGGATACGCATTTGTCACGACTTCTGCTATGCCGACAATACCGGGTATTTTGCAGCTTGAATGGTAAAAAAATACCTTGTCGCCCATCTGCATCTCATCGCGCATAAAGTTACGCGCCTGATAGTTACGGATCCCATGCCAAGCTTCGGTTTGGTTAGGGCAAGCCTTAAGATCATCTATGCTGAATTCGTCTGGTTCCGATTTCATAAGCCAGTAGTTCATCTTGTTTCCTTTACTCATAGTTGCCGTTAAGCGCTTCAATACCGCTGAGTTTATCTGAATTTTGTCGAATACCCCAGTTCGTCACCCATATCAAATATTGTGAGTTTGATTAAGTTTCCGTTCAGATAACGTGGCTTAGCCTGTTGACAGCAATCTTATTTGGTATGCCTTATGCAAATTCTCGTTTCTAAGGCAAAGCGTCAAATTCGATCTCGGTGTGTGACTGGTGTCGTACAAGTTGTGGCAGCAGAGGCAACCAAAACCTGTGAGGTGTATTATGGGGACTTCAACAATGACATCCGATTGTGGTTTATACACTAAATATCTTAAGGATTTTACGGCGGGTGATGTGATCTTAAGTCATGAGCGAATGCTGGAATTTATTAATGACCTGACAACGCAAGGTTGGTTATTGGCTAATTTCACTTGGGACTATTGGTATAACAACAGTTACTTAGTCGATAAACCTGCCTATATTCGTGATGCGAGTATCGCACAATGTAAGTTGCTGTTGACGGCCATGACGCGACTCGAGGTTTTTAGCCCCGGCGTGTTAGAAAATATGCGTCGCCAAGGCGTGTTACTGGCTATTGTTGAGCGGTTACAAAGCTTAAATATGCCTAAGTCGAGTGCTCATTTTGAGTTTATCAGCCGTTAGCACTGGGCTTTAATGGATTGTTATCTAATCGTTTGTCTTACTCTTTAGTCTAATAAAGTGCTTTTTTACTTGTGACATGATCCGTGGATTGGTTAGTTTGGACCTCGCTAACCATAATAATAAATGCACGGAGGCCTTAATGTCAGTTCCTACAAGCCAAGTTATAAGCCCGCTCAATGTTAGCGAGTTTAGAGGCGAGTCATCACCGAAACTCGTTGAGAAGACCATAGGTCAATATCTTGATGAGATTGCGGCAAAGTATCCCGACCAATTAGCTGTCGTCGTACACCATCAACATATCCGCTGGAATTACCGCCAATATCTTGCCCAAATCGATGCGCTCGCCACAGGACTCTTAAAACTCGGTATTAAGTCTGGTGATAGGGTAGGGATTTGGTCGCCTAACAATATCGAGTGGTGTTTAACTCAATATGCGACCGCTAAAATTGGCGCCATCATGGTGTGTATTAATCCTGCGTATCGTCCTGAAGAGTTGCAATACGCGCTAAGTAACGTGGGTTGTCGCGCAGTGATTTGTGCCGATAAGTTTAAATCCAGCAATTATCTTGAGATGCTATATGAATTGGCGCCTGAGCTAACCTCTTGCCCAGCGGGTAAATTACAAGCTAAAGCCGTACCTGAGCTTGAATTTGTGATCCGTATGGGCGCGGAGAAATCCGTCGGTATGTTGAATTTTGATGACTTGATCGTTGATGTGACCGCCGCTGACAGGATAATGCTCGAGAGTATTGCTAAGGAATTAAGCCCGTACGATGCGATTAATATCCAGTTTACCTCTGGCACGACGGGCAGCCCGAAAGGTGCGACCTTATCCCATCATAACATATTGAATAATGCCTATTTAGTCGCAGAGGCGATGAAGTTTACCTGTCACGATAAACTCTGTATTCCAGTGCCTTTATACCATTGTTTTGGCATGGTACTCGGCAGTTTAGTCTGCATAGCTAAAGGCGCAGCTGCTGTGTTCCCCGGAGAATCCTTCGATCCACTGACGACATTGCAAGTGATTGAGCAAGAGCGTTGCACCGCTTTGCATGGCGTACCGACCATGTTTATTGCCGAGTTGGAACACCCAGAATTTGCTCGTTTTGATTTGAGTTCCTTACGTACCGGCGTGATGGCGGGGGCAACTTGTCCTGAAGAAGTGATGCGACGTGTACAAAATCTCATGTATATGAAGGAAGTGCTGATTGGCTATGGTCAGACCGAATGCAGTCCGCTCAATCACATTACTGAAATCGACTCACCCGTAGAGAAACGCGTTCTCACCGTTGGCCGTGCTTTACCCCATACCGAAGTAAAAATTGTCGATGAATTTGGCGAAGTGCTGCCAATTAATCAACCCGGTGAAGTTTGTAGTCGCGGTTACTGCATTATGCAGTGTTATTGGAATGATCCTGAGAAAACGGCGGCAACCATAGACAGTCAAGGCTGGCTACATTCGGGCGATATTGGCCAAATGGATGAGCAAGGTTATGTGCAAATTGTGGGGCGCATTAAAGATATGATTATTCGCGGCGGCGAGAATATTTATCCCCGTGAGATTGAAGAGAAACTTTACACCCATAAAGATGTGCAGGATGCGGCGGTCTTTGGCGTTCAAAGCGATAAATACGGCGAGGAAGTGTGTGCTTGGATCAAAGTCCGCTCAGGAGCCGTGATTACAGAGGCTGATATTCGTCATTTTCTCACCGAGAAATTCGCCTACTTTAAAGTGCCGCGCTACATCAAGTTTGTGGATCAGTATCCAATGACAGTGACGGGAAAAATTCAGAAATTCAAAATGCGTGAGCTGATGTATCAAGAGTTATATGAAGATATTAATGCTTAAGTCATTTGGCTTTGAGTTGATTAATACTATTGATATTTGACTTCCAAGCCGCGCAATGCGGCTTGAATTTTATTCTGTCTAGCTATTTCGGTTAGCAGATAAACGAACAAGCTAATTGGCTAATGAAAAAGTCGGCGAGTCATACCATCAAGCCAAGCTGTACTTTGAGTTAGCTTTTGCTGCTAATGTCGTTATTCTAATTGTAACAAAACTTCACTTCCCCACTGTGGCTTGATGGCTATACTAAAACCAGTCATAAAATCTAACCAATCATAAAATCTCGGCAGATAAAAACGAAAGCGTTGAGTTGTCGATGATGTAGTCGTAAATCCATGCAGGCAAAGGAGTACTAAATGGTTCGATGGCGTTCAATGCTCCTTGTGTATTGTCTTTCCTTTATGGGATTGAGCGTAGCGAAAGCGGATACCTTAATGCTCACTTCTTTACTTTGGCCGCCTTATTCAGGAGAGCAATTAACGGAGCAGGGTGCCAGTATTGCCGTGGTACGGGCGGCGCTGAACGTTATGGGACACCAATTAGACGTGGATTTCTATCCGTGGAGCCGCGCTGTCAAACTTACGACAATGCCGAACTCTGACTACATAGGTTATTTTCCTGAATACTATGTAGAGACAGAAAAGTTTATCTTTTCAAAACCGATTGGCGAAAGTCCATTGGGGCTGGTGGAGCAAAAGTCCCATCCAGTAAGTTGGAATTATATTGAAGATCTTAATCGCTATACCTTAGGTGTGGTGAAAGATTATGTGAATACTCAGGCCTTAGATCGCATGATCGTTTCCGGTGTACAGCGGACTGAACCTGTGACTTCGGATGAGCATAATGTCAAAAAAGTTGCCGCAGGTCGGATTGATGCCGCGGTGATTGATGTCAACGTTCTGCACTATTTACTCAAGCAAAAGCCCTTACAGCCGCTGGCGACAAAGTTGCAAATCAATCGGCAAATTCTGGCGAATAAGCAGCTCTATATCGCGTTTCGTAATACAGAAGAGGGACGGCGTTGGCGAGATATTGTTGACCAAGGTTTAGCGCAGGTTGACGTAGAAACCATCATTGGAGAGCTACTTTATCGTGAAGACTAATGTAGGGTTTTAGGATAGTTTATTCTTTGTTTTACTCGCTATTTTTCCGCTTATTTCCCCGTAAAGTCACTTCTGATATGCAGTTTGTCATCATTTTGTCTTTGTTCACTATTAGTATCACTTTAACGGCATGAGTTGTTCTCTCATTTTATTGATTAAGGTGACATGAAGAAACTTCCTTTTGAGCTTCCATTTGAGTTAGATACGCTGCAGCAACTCATTGATACTCATCATCTTAAGTTGGATTATCAGATCCTTGCCGACATTCCATTCCGCCAAGAGCATTTCCCCCTTTACAGTGTTGAGTTAGGTGGTACAGATACGCCTTGTCCGACAGTGCTCTTTGTGGGTGGCGTGCATGGGGTTGAGCGTATTGGATCTCAAGTTATTTTGGCATTGTTAAACAGTTTATTGCAGCGGCTTGTTTGGGATAAACACCTACAACAGATGTTAACGGGCCTTCGGTTAGCTTTTGTACCTGTAGTGAATCCTGTTGGGTTATTCATGGGAACGCGGGGCAATGGTAATCAAGTGGATTTGATGCGTAACGCTCCGATAGAATCCCGTGAAAAAGTGTCCTTTATGGTGGGAGGACAGCGTATATCGTCACGGCTGCCCTGGTATCGCGGTATTGGGGGAATGGAGCTGGAAACTGCGGGCTTAGTTGCCTATGTACAACAACTGTTGAGTCGCAGCACAAGTTTGATTTCGCTCGATGCCCACTCGGGATTTGGCTTGAGTGATCATATCTGGTTCCCCTACGCTCATACCCGTACCGCCTTCGAAAATGCCAATTATATTTTTCATCTAAAACAATTATTTGAACAGAGTTATCCCCATCACGGCCATTATCGGTTGGCGCCGCAGAGCCAGTTTTATCGCACTCATGGTGATATTTGGGATTATCTCTATCGCCAGCACCAAGTGGCTGATCCTTCTGCTCAGGTGCCATTTTTACCTTTGACATTAGAGATGGGATCTTGGGCATGGATAAAGAAGAATCCTAGACAAATATTTAATTTTGCTGGCTTTTTTAATCCACAAAAAACACATCGTCACCACAGGATTTTACGCAGGCATACAGTACTCATGCAATTTATGATGGAAGCGGCCTATGCCCAATCGTTAGAGCAGTTAACACCTGAACGTTTGACTGAGCTGACAGAGTGCGCACGGCATTATTGGTATCGGGAGTCTCAGTCATGACCACTTGGGTGTTATTAAGGGGATTAATGCGTGATCAGCGCCATTGGAATGGTTTCGATCAGCGTCTGCGACAAAAGGGATTGCGAGTGCTGACACCGGATCTTCCGGGCAATGGGACGCTATCCCACGAATTAAGTCCGCTTAAGATTGCTGATTATGCTCATGCCGTGTGGCAGCAATTGGATGAGCTGGTACAGGAAGGGGAGACTATTTATCTCCTCGGCTTGTCTATGGGAGGTATGTTGGCGCTGGAAATGGCATGCCAGCGACCTTGGCAGATAAGGCATGCCTTTGTATTAAACAGCAGTGCGGCGAATTTATCGTCTTGGTATCAAAGATTTAATCCGCTGAATGCATTGAAGGCTTTTTTCATGCGGGCTCGGGGTAACGCTTTACATCCAATCGAGTCGACTATAGTGCGTTTAACCAGTTTTCGTCATCGGCGAGATCGAGAGTTAATTGTCAAGTGGAGTGAGTTTCGCCGCGATACCACACCAAGTAGACGCAATGTATGGCGACAACTTTGGGCGGCTTTTCAATACCAATGTCCATTGACAGTGGAAGTGCCGATAACTGTGCTCTGCGGTGACCGTGATGCGCTGGTGAGTATGGCATCGAGTAAGGCGTTAGCACGGCATTTTTACACCGATTTGATTGTACTCGCGTATTGTGGTCACGATGCCGCTATAGATGCACCCGCAAAACTGGCGCATTATCTGTTGGACATTGTGGGGGCGACTAAGCCGCAAGTGCAGTTTTCTGTGGATAGTGAGCCTGCCAATACTCAATATGATTGCAACGATTTATTGGAGGAAGAAATAGCCTTAAACGAAGCGATATTTGCTGTATGGGATGACAAAGCGCTATCCACTCTTGAAACCAAATAATCGAGAGTGAATAGCGCAGTTAACACATTGTCTTATTAAGCTTTAGCCACTACGGTTTGGCCTATCGGTGTGAGGCTGAGTAAAGCTAACTTAAGATGCTGTATCCCAAAGGGAATACCGATAATCGTCACAAAACAAGCTAAGGCGTGGATCAAATGCCCTATGGCTAACCAGATCCCAAACAGTAAGAACCAAATGATATTTCCTACCATGCCTAATGCACCTGTGCCCAAGTCTTCACGTCCAGTTAAGTGGCGACGGTTCATTTGTTCTTGGCCGAAGGGCCAAAAGGTCATTTCGCCGATAACAAAACAGGCGCGGCCGAAGGGAATACCAATGATACTGATAAAACACAGGATACCTGCGAGCCACCAAGCGAGTCCCATTACAAATCCGCCGAGTACAAACCAAGCTATGTTGAATATTAAGCGTAATACAGCCATTGAAAGCTCCTTATGTTTACCCTGTTAGCCTTTATCGTTAGCTTCGATAAATTGAATATATGTCAATGTCTAAGCGATAACTATGCCAACTATTTAAATTATTCATAATCAATGGGTTAATTATATGTATTCGAGATTCATGTGTCATTTTCACTAGTTTTTCGCCAAATTGATAATTTCTTAAGGGCGTAACAGGAAGGGCGGAGTTACACTAGCCTTCCCTTAACTGGTTTAAAAACCAGAGAATTTAATCGTTTGAGTAGCTTGATGTTTGCAAATTCCCCTGTTGATACATTTGCCTTTGCTGGCAGAGACATTTTCCTAAAACGTGATGATTTACTGCATCCGGCGTTTAGTGGCAATAAAGCTCGCAAATTCGGCTATTTTTTAGATCATGAGTTTGCAGGCATCAGCAAGGTGATAGGTCACGGCTCGCCATTAGCTAACTCACTGTATTCATTGTCAGAATTAGCAAAGATGAAAGACTGGCAGTGTGATTTTTATGTAGATCATATTGCCAGTCAAGTGGTTAAACATCCCACGGGCAATTACGCTGCCGCTTTAGCGAATGGCGCTAATATTATCGATTTAAGTGTGTTAATAGCACAAAAGCAGGCGTGCACTCAGTCGCAATCTGAACCTCACGTTTTGTCAAATCTTAATGCTAGGCCTGACCCTACAGCGCAAGTGGGCGATGTGCGACTGAGTTGCCAAGATTATATCGAGGCTCAAGTACTCGTGAATGAGCCGACGGCGCTTTTTATTCCTGAGGGGGGTCGTTGTGCTTACGCTGAATACGGGGTAAATAGATTGGCGCAAGAGATAGTACAGTTTGCGAAGGCGAATGGATTGGTTGATTTAACGGTGTTTTTACCTTCGGGGACGGGAACGACAGCGTTATTTTTAAATCAGTATTTTATCCGTCAGCAAACGGATATTCGCGTCGTGACTTGTGCCGTCGTCGGTAGCGATGATTATTTGCGCTTGCAATTTTCCTTACTTAATTCCAATACCAGTGAGCATCCACAGATTGTGAATGTCGGCAAAAAATATCATTTTGGTAAACTTTATCCGGAATTTTATGCCATGTGGCAGCGGGTCTGCGCCTCAGGCGTGCAGTTTGAATTACTCTACGATCCCTTAGGTTTTATTGTGCTTGAGGAATATTTACAAGGCGGAGGCTTTCGTCCTGTGATGTATATCCACCAAGGTGGCTTACTCGGGAACGAGACCATGTTGCCACGTTATCAGCGTAAATTTGGGCAAAGTGGCTTATTCTGTGCCTCTGATCATTGACTTAGTGACGCTAAGACATAATATGTTTGAAGCTGTGTAATACTAAGTTAAGCTGATGATTTGTAACGATGGGGAATATCAATGACTGAAGCGGAATATCTCGCTAATTATGATCCTAAGGTTTTTAAGGCTCAGCTACTGACAGTGGATGCCGTATTGTTTAGCTATCACGATCAGCAACTTAAAGTACTCTTAGTACAACGCTCAAATCATCCATTTTTAGGTTTATGGGGATTACCTGGTGGGTTTATCGATGAAAATTGCGATCAATCCCTTGAGCAAACCGTGTTACGTAAACTACATGAGAAAACCGCGGTAGTGCCACCTTATATTGAGCAGCTATGCACTGTGGGTAATCGTAGTCGTGATATAAGAGGCTGGTCTGTGACTGTATGTTATACCGCCTTGATGAGTTATCAAGCGTGTCAGATCCAGATTGATTCAGTGAGTGATGTTAAGTGGTGGCCATTAGCAGATGTGTTGCAGATGCCCTTGGCGTTTGATCATCTGCAGTTAATTGAGCAAGCGCGGGAACGTTTAACACAAAAAGCCTTATATTCTTTAGTCCCAGGATTTGCACTGTCTGAACCTTTTACCTTGCCAGAACTGCAGCATGTACATGAGGTTTTACTGGGCAAGCCTATCCAAGGTAAATCTTTTCGTCGGCGGGTTGAACAGGCTGATTTATTGATCGATACGGGATTAAAGCGCACCGAACGTGGTCGTCCTGCTAATTTATACCGCTTGAAACCCAATACCGCATCGTATCGCTTCTTAAGAAATTTAGAATGTTGATCACAGTGAATATGGATTTAAGCCAGATATTCGCCTTGCTCAATATGAGTAACGGCGACTGCTTATGCCTTATTCATGGTGACTTTGAATCAGTAAAGGCTGTTTAATTACTGATTTTGCCTTAATGTCTCCGGTTCTTGTATTACTCGATACCCATGTTGTGGTTTCTTAGTTGTCGCGCCTATCAATAGTGTCTAAAGGACACTATATGCCATTTAAGCATAACATTTCAGGTTGCTCCGTCTGAAATAGTCTAAAAATCAACTTTACACAATAATGTCTTTAAGACACTATTCTTCATGTAGACAACAAGGGCGCCGTCAATTTCGGCAATCTTGCCACAGACAGGAGGTTACTATGTCTCAACATATTCAGACGTCTCAAGATGCTTCTCACGCTCAATGTTCGCAAGCCGATTTTTATCGGTTACCCGCAGCTAGCGATGAGACTCACTACCGTTTATTTCAATTTGGTGCGGGGGAAAACCATGTTCAACTACTGGTTCCTCCAGCGAAACGCGTCACAGTTTTCTTCGGTTATCGTGGCGATCATTCCATCATGCAACTCTTGTTGTTAACTGATGCATTGCATCGCAGTGGGGCCGAGCAAATTGATCTGTTACTGCCTTATATGCCGGGCGCTCGCCAAGATAGAGTGTGTAATGCCGGTGAGGCCTTATCGGTAAAAGTCTATGCTAGCCTGATTAATCAGCAGCAATATGCTTCGGTCACTGTATTTGACCCTCACAGTGATGTCACCGCCGCATTGTTAGACCGAGTTCAGGTTATAGACAATCACAGCTTTGTCGCCGCTATCACTGCCCAATTATCGGGTGAGCTAGTGTTAGTCTCGCCCGATGCGGGTGCGAATAAAAAAGTATTCGGCTTAGCTAAAGCGTTACAGGGAATGCCGGTGATCAGGGCCGATAAACATCGTGATGTGGTCAATGGGCATATTATCGCTACCGAAGTGTTCTGTGATGACTTATCGGGTAAAACCTGCTTAATCGTTGACGACATTTGCGCGGGTGGCAGAACCTTTATTGAACTTGCCATCAAATTAAAGCAAAAGGGTGCACAAAGCGTTATTTTGATCGTGTCACATTATGAAGATAAGGCCAGCGAGTTGGTACTGCGAGAGTCGGGCATAGACAGATTATTTTGTACCGATAGTTTAGGTGTCCCCACACATATTTCGAGCGAGTTCTGTCATTGCCATGCTGTTTTGAGTTATATGAATCATTAAGGAAAATATTATGTACTTGAATCCTGTTACCGCCATTGATGGCTACAAAGTCGACCACCGTCGTCAATATCCCGATAATACTCAGGTGATTTTTAGTAACCTGACTGCCCGTAAATCCCGTCGTGGTTACACTGACCAAATGGTGTTTTTTGGCTTGCAATATTTTATCAAGCATTTCTTGATTGACAGTTGGAACCGTGATTTCTTTCAACAACCCAAAGATCAGGTCATTCGTCAATTCTCCCGCCGTATCAATAACTATCTCGGGCCGAATAATGTTGGCACTCAGCATATTGAGGAGTTGCATGATTTAGGCTATTTACCAATTAAAATTATGGCATTACCTGAAGGCTCAGTATATCCATTAAAAGTGCCTTGCTTGATTTTGTACAATACCGATGAGCGGTTCTTTTGGTTGACCAATTATCTCGAAACCATCCTTTCCGCTAATGTGTGGGGTATGTGTACCAGTGCCACTACCGCGCTGCAATACCGCAAAATATTTGAGACTTACGCGCTAGAAACCGATGGTGACATCGCTTTTGTTGATTGGCAGGGTCACGATTTTAGTTTCCGTGGCATGTATGGTGCGGAGGCCGCGATCATGAGCGGCGCCGCACATTTACTCAGTTTTACTGGGACTGATACCATACCCGCCATTGATTTTCTTGAGCAATATTACTGTGCCGATAGTGATAAAGAACTTGTCGGTGGCAGTGTGCCTGCAACGGAGCACAGCGTGATGTGCGCGGGTGGCATGGAGAATGAATTAGAGACGTTCCGCCGTCTGATTGAAGATATTTACCCAACGGGCATTGTCAGCATTGTTTCAGATTCTTGGGATTTTTGGCAGGTGATGACAGAATTCACCTTAGCGTTAAAAGACCGCATTCTTGCCCGCGATGGCAAAGTGGTGTTTAGGCCTGATACGGGTTGCCCTGTGAAAATCATTTGTGGCGATCCACAAGCACCAATCGGGAGTCCTGAATATAAAGGCGCTATTGAGTGTCTGTGGGACGTCTTTGGGGGTAGCACAACTGCCAAAGGTTACAAAGCGCTGAATAGCCATGTTGGACTGATCTATGGCGATTCAATCACCATTGAACGTGCTGAAGCCATTTGTGCTGGCTTAAAGGCAAAAGGTTTTGCGTCAACCAATATTGTGTTTGGGATAGGCAGTTTTACCTATCAACACGTGACCCGAGATACTGACGGTTATGCCGTGAAAGCGACCTTTGCGAAAGTTGATGGTAAAGACAGAGAAATATTTAAAGATCCTAAAACTGATGATGGCACTAAAAAATCCGCTAAGGGTTTAGTAGCGGTATTTAAAGATGAGCAGGGTCAATTTTATCTTAAAGATCAAGCCAGCTGGCAAGATGTCAACAATTGCGAGTTTGTTCCCGTATTTGCCGATGGTGAACTATTAACGGAATATTCTTTAGCAGATATTCGCGCAAGGTTGGCAGAATCTAGAAGTTGAGCCTATCGATTTGTGATTTTTAACGGCTATCGACAATAGCTAAGATAAAACTGGCAATGTGATTTCTATTAGGGTCATATTGTCAGTTAAGTTTTGAATTTATTTTAAGTCGCGTAAGTAAAACGCCCCATAAATAGTCAAATGCAAATACAAGCGATTAAGACAGTAACTGGTTCCGTTTAAGAATTTTATAGGTACGACGGCCAATGTTTTCGAGGTTTTTTAAATCTTTTAGGCTAGGCGTCACCTCACTAAATTGCCAATAACTGATTTCGGCATCTAACATTTCCAGCATTTTCTTCGAACAACCTAAACATTGTCCCTGGCACAGTTGTGCTTCTTCTAAATTGAGTGTAATAGTCTCTTTGATCTGGTTTATCAAGGTTTGCATGGCAATTTGAGTATTGGGTTTTGGCATAGATGATGTGCTGAACAGTATTCATGTGTATGAATATTAGCGGATGCTGCAATGGAAAGAGGTGATCTAACGCTGGATTTGACTCATTTGGTTCGGCAGGTATCTGTGTGAGAGAGATACAGCCTGAACCAAATGTGCTCGTCATAATGACGTAAAAAAGGATAGCGTGTTCGTGACATTCGGCTATCAGTCTACTTAAGTGCTCGGTACTGCGAAGATAATGGAAACCGATTAAATACACTTGAGTAAACGGGTACTGCGGTATTAATTTTTAACTTATCGTTTTACTTACTTTTTGACTTATTTGTTCGCGGACAATAACCATTTCATAAAGCTGATTGCTTCTGTACGTTTAGAAAAAGTCTGTCTGTTTTTACCTTGACGATCGGTAAAAGCAATTGAGGTTTTATTTACTGAGATTGAATCTACAGGGAAGTTCACTGTAATTTCATGTCCATTAATTTTGTATGACATATGCCACACTCCTTTTTGTTAATTCACCCATAGGTGAGATAGTTGTAACTATAAAATATCCTTAGCAATTGTGCGAAAGATTCGTTCTATTGAGTATCGAGGTTACCCCATCTTTGATTCATTAATCAAGAGATGCTTAATCGATAAATATTTCATGTTGTCGATTACGTCAATGGAATAACTCGATTCAACCAGTTGACCATAGCTTAATGACAATACTATGACAACAAGGAGAACGGTAAGTTCACAGACATAACCACATGATTTTAGTGATATCGAATGATTGAGCTTATGGGGTTTTGCTTGTAGTAGGCTTTCTTTATGAGGACCGAACTCTGATTGCTAAATATCAGGCTGGGTTAAAAAGGTAAACAACAAGGTGTATCTCAAAACGACGTGCAGTATATCAATAAAAATGGCTTATGCAAGTTTAATTTTTATTCGATGTCATTATTTATTTGCTAATGTTGAATTAAAGTGTATTTTTCGTGGCTATTTACTTGATTTAAAGAGGAATAGTCAGGTCTGTTTATAGGTTGGTTTTTATTTTTGTGGTAATTGACTAAGGTTAATATTGCCGTTTTATAGGTAAATGTTATAAAAAATCCCACTAAAATAGGTCATTTTAATGGGATTAATCATAGTCATTTATGTAATGGAATTATTAAACTGAATTTATAAATGAATCTATGCGTTTGCTGTTGTTTAAAAACTCAGTCAAAAGGTTTAATAAATCAGTTCACCTATGGGATTGAGTAGCTTACTCAGACCTTTGGTAAAATGCAGCGGTGCATCTAATACTGTGTAGCATAAGCAACCGTTAATGGTTTTCGGTGAGTGATGATGTTGGCCGTCAAGCACGATAAAATCACCTGGCACATAGTCACCATTAAGATCGGAAAACTCTCCGGCTAGTAATAGTGTTAGTTCATAACCTTTATGGGTATGTTGGGGGATTTCACCTTGGGCATCTATATGCAATAGGCTAGCGCGGGTGTTCGTTTCGTCGACATCAAAACGCATGCGACTGACTTTGCCTAATATTTGCCATGGACGGGCCAAATGCTGACGAAACACCGAGGGCACAGTGTAATGCTGTTGCTTTATGTCGACATCGATAGGGGCGTTATTAGGCACATTTGTCGCTGCCGGTTGAGCCATGATTTGCGCCATCATAGCGTCAATGTCCAATGCCGATTCTTGATTGTCGCCTGAGTGTTGCACCTTAACATACTCTCTGTGCATCAACTCTTCGCCCGTATCATTTGCAGCATGACCGCCATCAGGATTTAATGCTAAATTTGCAGCTTGTTCTGTGAATAGGGCAAGCTGCTCTCGACAAGTCTCACATAGGTCGCAGTGTGCGGATATTGCTATCGCCATTGATAAAGGTAAGTTCCCATTAGCATGGCTCACGAGTAATTCTTGTTGGGGATGATGTTTAATCATTGTGTGTCTCCAAGAAGCTTTTCAACTTTTCTAGCCCTAATCTTAAACGGGACTTTATGGTCCCAATTGGTACCTTTAGGGCATCGGCTAGCTCTTGTTGAGTGAGTTCTTGCATGTAAATGCCTTGCACAACTTGTCTTTGTGCTATGGGAAGGGCATCAAGATGTTGGAGTAATTTAGCCGTCAACTTGTGATCAGTGAGTGTGTCCTGAGCCATGGTCGCATCACACAGCGGCCAAATATCATCACCGAAAGTATCTTCTCTATTGTGTTGTACCCGTCTAAGCATATCGAAACATTGATTACGCATGATGGTAAACACCCAAGTTGTCACTGACCCTTTTTCTGCATTATATAGATGAGCCTTAGTCCAAACGCTGGTCATGGTTTCTTGTACTAAATCCATCGCCAACCCTTGTTGATTCAGTCTTTGTAAACCAAAGGCTCGGATCTTGGGCATGAAATGCTGGAATAAGTGACCAAAGGCGGCTCTGTCTCGGTTGTCTGCTACTTGTAGCATAAACGTGATTAAAGCATCCGCTTGAGGCTCGCAGGTTTGGGAAGCTGGAATTTCGTTATCCATAGCCGAATTAGTCAGAGACGTGATTGGGACATGATACCGAGTTTGCCTGCTTTGTGATTGAATATTTTCCATTATTTTCGCTCTTATCGCAGTCGTGAGTGCTGAGTGTGATATCAGTAACGACAAAATTGAGAAGTGTGTTGCACTTCTGAGCCCATTTTTGTTGTCAAACTTTCAATCAATACGAAGTGGCTTAAATAAAGGATCATTCACAGCATTATTTAATGACGGCCCGCAATAGATCTCGGGTCATAATATGATCTAAGGCATTAATGCAGGTGTACTTTTCGGATGCTTGTACGGGTAATATTTCTAGCCAGCGCTGGCAGACCCAAGCGATATCATCGAACTGTTCTGTTTGGTAGTGCTTGAGATGTTGCGGATATTCCTTAAGAATGTTTTGTAACATTTGACTCAAGTAACGTTCATCGGTCGCAATACGTACAGCAGGCCAATTGTCGATTAAACTGACGTCTCCGCGTTTTAAACCATCGGCTTCGACACTGATTTTATCAAGTTTAAAGCGTTTAGAACCTTGAATACTGATCCCTAATAGTCCGTCTGGTAAGGTTTCAAAATCAATAATATGCACTAAGGTGCCTATGGGCTGAATGGTTTTACCATCCTCTTCAAGCATACATAAGCCAAAGCCTTGGCCTGACTTTAATGATTCGGCGACCAAGCGCTTATATCTAGGTTCAAATACCCGCAGTTGCGTGTAACCTTCGGGCAATAAACAAATGGGTAATGGAAAAAGAGGTAATTTCATCGTGGCCTCTGGTGAACTTATGTTCCTATCATTACGTACCATAATGGCAGTTCGATCAGTAAAATTATTCAACAGTAGTTTACCCATAGTGAGAGGATGGCATGAAATTAAATCCATTTGAGAAAAAGATCGTTCAGCATCCATTACGTTTTTGGCTACAAAATCATCTCGAAGCGCCCTTATTGACCTCTATGATGCCAAAACCTATGGCTTTGTGCGAACGCGCATTAGAAATAGGTTGTGGGTTTGGTAACGGCATTCAGTTGATCCGCGAACATTTTGGCGCGGGACATATCACGGCCGTGGATATCGACCCTGACATGGTTGCCTCCGCACAATCCCGCTGGCAATCTCGGCCGCAAGGATTAAAAGGGCTGAGTTTCTCGGTTGCTGATGCAACATGTTTACCCTTTGCCGATAGCGAGTTTGATATGGTGTTTGATTTTGCCGTATTCCACCATATTCCAGATTGGCAAGCGGCCATTAAGGAAGTTGCAAGGGTGCTGAAACCGAACGGATACTTTGTGATAGAGGATTTATATCGTGCCGCAATTTGTAATCCATTGAGCCGACGCTTATTTGAGCATCCACAGCAGAATCGCTTTAATCATAGTGAGTTGTTAACGGTATTGCACCAGCTGGGATTTAAGATTGTCCGCGATAGAAATGCCTTTAATCTTGCGGGTATGGTGCTCGCCCAGAAAATATTGCGTTAGGCGTTAGAGTTGATGCTTAACCTAAATTGAATCGTTAGGATTAAATGATTGCGTTAGCACTAAGACCAAATATTAGCAATGCCGCGTATTATCTGAAGATATCAGCTTAGGGATGCGGATATCTGAGATGCGCTAAACTAAGTTTATGGCCGAACTTTGCGAGAGTGGTTGTAATTTTTAGATAAAATAGACTCTCGGCATGGTTCTTCATGGGAGTTTACCGCTATAATTTGAGCTAATCCGTCGCATGTGGGGAAAGGATTTTCCTCAAGAGTAGAGAAGCAGCATTATGGCAAACGTACTTGCAACCGTAGATCAGCGTACCAAACTCGTTGGTGAGAACCGACTTGAGTTGTTGCTCTTTAGCATTAATTCCACGCAGTTATTTGCCATTAACGTCTTTAAAGTAAAAGAAGTCGTCAAGCTTCCTCCCTTGAATGCGATGCCGGGTAGTCATCCGCATATTTCTGGTGTTGCTAATATTCGTGGGATTTCTATCCCCGTGATTGATTTACGTTCGGCCATAGGGTTTAAGCCCGTGCCGCCTAACGAAGATGCCAATATGATCATCACAGAATATAACCGTAGTGTGCAGGGTTTCTTAGTCGGTAAGGTTGAACACATTATCAACATGACTTGGAGCGATATTATGCCACCGCCGAAAACGGCTGGGCGTAATAATTATCTAACGGCAATTACTCGCATAGAGCATCAAGGTCAGTCGCAGTTAGTGTCTATTATCGACGTAGAAAAAGTCTTGGCGGAGATCATTCACTACGATATCCGTTTATCTGAAGGTGTACTCGACGAAACCTTAGTCCATGAAATGCCAGGTAGAAAAATTCTGATTGTGGATGATTCATCGACCGCCAGACGTCAAGTGCGTGAAACGTTAGGCCAACTGGGTATCGAAATTATTGAGGCATCTGATGGCTTACAAGCACTGACGTTATTGCAGAAATGGCGTGATGAAGGTAAACAAGTTGCCAAAGAATTATTGATGATGATTACCGATGCCGAAATGCCCGAAATGGACGGTTACAAGCTCACTTCTGAAGTGCGTAGCGATAAAGCTATGTCGGATTTATTCATCACCTTAAATACTTCGTTGAGTGGCAGTTTTAACCATGCCATGGTTGAAAAAGTGGGCTGTGATAAGTTTATTTCTAAGTTCCAACCGGATTTGCTGGTGGAAGTGGTGCAAGAAAGATTAAGACAAGTGATCAATCACTGATCGCATTTTGAGATTCGAACTATCGGTGATTGACCTTGAGTCGATCATCGGTAGGTTTAGTGTTTTTAAGGAACGCTTTAATAACAGTTTTTAATACGGTTTTTGAATCACATTCTTTCAACTGCTACTTTTTTAACTGCTTTTCTGCAAACATCTGCCAACCCACTATCTGTAACATGCGTGGTTATAACGCTAATTCGGCTGCTACATCGTGTAATACTTGGCGCTTCATTTCTTTGGCGGCGGCGATATGGATACGGGCGAGCCTTAAGGCATAGTTGAATCTTGCTCGACCGACGAGGCTTACCAGTTCGGCAAAAAACTGTGGATCTAAAGTGAATTGCGTCGAATAGTATTGGATAGCGGCATTGACTGAATTAAAAGTCACGCCATCGAATTCAAAACCTGCGCTATAACCTTGGTCGTCAATTTCTTCGCCCTCTAATACCAGTGGCCAACCGGGCGCATTGATACGGTCGCGGGCAATTTGGTACATCATCCAAGCACTTTTTTTAAAACCTTCAAACACTTTGCAGGAGAATTCGGACTCAGCAAGCTCTTCTTCGGTCCAATTAATCCCAATGGCGAGGTGTTTCGCATAAATACGCATCAGTGCATCTTTGACGGCCATACGACAATCCCAAATGGAGCTAAGAGTATGTTGTTTGGCTAATCGCAAACATTCGCTGCAGGCGGGCACAGCTAACGAAGCATGTGGTGTATGTGTGTGTGCGATATATTCGAAGTGTTGATGGCTCGGTTCGCCACAAAACCAGCAAGTATGGCGTTTGTCGAAGGGAATATCGATAAGCGGAATAGCAGACATCAAGGAATGAGCACCTCAGTCCTTGATGCCATCAATGGCATACTGAAGCGATTAAACTTCTTCAACATCAACCAAATCTTTTGCTAAAACAATCGGATCAAGTTCAAGACAATCTTCATCGGTTTGCCAATCAACACCGATTAATACACCATCGTCGTTTAGATCTGAGACCCAATATTCTAGAAATTCTTCTAATGAAATAGAAACGGGTTGATAGTCGTGCCATTCGTCGCTGCAATGGGATTTTGCAGTAGCTTCATTTGACCATAATGGCATCACATCTGTGTCTTCAAATTCTGAAGAATCACAAACGACCCAGCCTTCGCCAGTTTCATCCATTAGACCCCAAAGCGTCTGATGTTGTTTTACATTTTTGATAAAGCCAGCCAAAGCCGCATTGATTTCAGTCATGATAGGTCTCTTTGATGTGTGCTGTTAACTTATTCATTATACGGTAACGTGCTGCGATACCAAGGGATTCTTTGTTAAGAATTTTTTTGTGTTGGATAACTGAGCAATAAGCCTATGCCGCAAGGTATTTATGGCGATAAGGATTGTGTTACGTGTCACTATGGGTCAGGATTATTGGTAATGAGTCGCCTTGGTACAGGCTGTTTTACTGACTAAATGTGGCTCAGATAGGGGCTTTACGTGGCGGAGAAACATGTCTTCTATGCTCTTGGCCGTTAAAGGTGTTTTAGATTCTAACCTTTCACTCGTTATGCCAAGGCGAATATCTCTCTAGGGCAATTCCCTCTTGAAGACGGAATATTGTCGTGTTTAGCCACAACAGTGTGATTGTTGTGAGATCAAATATTGGAGTTGTTGATTTGATTAAAATTAAAGGGTTAACTTATCTGTTTGCGAGTATTGCCGCCTGTGTCAGTCTGAGTGCCTGTTCAAGTGCGCCAACGGCGAGTGCCAATGCTAATGCAACCAGCACTAACGCAAGTGGCATAGCTGCTGAAGTCAATCAAATGCCCGATATCAGTGCTAGTGTACAATCTAATGCTGATGCGTTTCCAATGTGCTTGACTGGACTGCAAGCGCGGGCACGTGCAGAAGGCCTGTCAGAGGCGACGATAAACTCTACCATTGCGAACTTGAAATTTGTCCCTCGAGTGATTGAGCTGGACCAACAGCAACCCGAATTCAGCCAGACATTTGATAATTATTTCAGTAAGCGCGCGACCGAATGGCGGGTCAATGAAGGCCGCCGCTTACTGCAAAAGCACAGTGTTCTACTCAATCAATTAGCGCAAAAATACGGTGTCCCGCCGCAATATATCTTGTCTTTTTGGGGGCTGGAAACGAACTACGGTTCCTATAAAGGCAAAATGTCGGTATTGAATTCGCTGGCGACTTTGGCCTGTGAGCCACGCCGTAGCAATTATTTCACCATAGAGCTGATGCAAGCCTTAAAACTGAAAGAAAAGTATCAGTTCGATGATGACACTATGGTGGGATCATGGGCAGGTGCTATGGGACATACGCAATTTATGCCTTCTGCGTATGCCAAATATGCGGTCGATGGCGATGGCGATGGTAAGGCCGATTTATGGAATAGCACCACAGATGCGCTCACTTCTGCCGCGAATTTTTTGCAGCACTTAGGTTGGCAGCGTAATCAGCGTTGGGGGCGTGAAGTCTTGTTACCAAAGGATTTTAGTTACAGTCATTTAGGCGCGAAACAGCCCTTGTCGTTATCGGAATGGGCTGCGCTCAATGTAACGCAGTCGAATGGGCAACCTTTGCCTGCCGTCGATATTCAAGCTGCGCTGTATTTGCCTGCGGGACACACAGGCCCAGCCTTTTTAGGTTATGAGAATTTTAATGTGATCATGCGTTGGAATCGCTCCGAATTTTATGCCATTACGGTTGGGCATTTGGCCGATCGTATTAATGGTGGACAACCCTTGACAGTCAGTCCGCCTGAGCAACCACGCCTAAGCCGCGAGCAAGTAAAGCAACTGCAAACAAAACTGAACGAGGCTGGATTTGATGTTGGTAAGCCTGATGGTGTGTTGGGACGTAACTCTATGGCAGGGTTGCAAGCCTTTCAACGTAGCAAACAGATGATTGCCGATGGCTTCCCAAGCCCAGAGGTGTTTACCGCTTTAGGACTATCATTGTAGTTACTGTCACTGTAGCCAAAGAGCGCTCGCTACGGGTTTTGAGTGCTTTGAGGCCGGATAAAAAAGTGGAGTGAAAAGCGCAGTTTTGTTAAGCTCGGCCCACAATTGAAATCGAAGAAAATCAAAGGATATTCGATGAGCATTAAAGACGATATGGTTGTGCAGTTTAACTACACACTGCGCGACGAGAAAGGTGAAGTGATCGAGACGAACGAAGGTCGCGATCCTATTGCCTATTTACACGGTCATGACAACATGATGCCTGGTGTAGAAAACGCGATAAACGGTAAAGCCATAGGTGAAAAGTTCACTGTAACCTTGCCTGCCGCTGAAACCTACGGTGAGCGTGTAGCGGATGCTGACGCACACCAACGTGTGTCAGTTAAGCATTTACTGGGTGCGACTGTGTGGAAACCAGGCATGACAGCTGTGGTTAATACCGACCAAGGTCAGCGCCAAGTGACTATCGTTAAAATGGGTAAGTTTATGGCGACTGTGGATGTAAACCATCCATTAGCCGGCCGCGAACTGACATTTGATATTGAAGTCGTAGGTGCCCGTGATGCGAGTGATGAAGAAATCGCCCACGGTCATGCCCATGGTGCAGGTGGTCATCACCACTAATCTTTAGGCTTCGGGCTCGGCTTCGAACTTGGCTTTTATCTGACTCAATGTGAGTGGAGTATAAGTTCAGTATGAGTTGAATGAATCGAGGCTAAAGATTAAATAGCAAAAGCCCAAACCAAGGTTTGGGCTTTTTGTTTTTATGGTGCTAATGGCTTAATGATTGTCGCAACCGCTAATGGCTCTTTATCTCGCTAATGGCTATGTTCATGCTCGAGTGGTTTGTCGGCAAACATCATATCTAGGCTTGCTTGGGTTTGGGGATGGTAGCCGCTGTGAGCCTTGAGATAGACACTCTTGGCCCAGTCGTATTTATCAGAGCTTGCTAGCTTTTGATATAAAGGCACGATTAAGCGCATGCGGCCAATATGGGTTAAGTGTTGTTTTAATGCGGGTAGTACTGCGTAATAGCCGTTGTCTAGGGCGAGTGAATACCATGCGAAAGCAATTTCACTGTTGCCAGTGCCCGTAAAATGGAACGCCTTATCTAGCTCGGCAAGTTCGGTTTGATCTAGATTGATCCTTGGCATTTCATTGATGAATCTTAACCACTGGTGGACTGTCCAAGTGCTGGTTTTCAACTCGCTTGCACTGAGTTTACCCTCGAGCCAAGTTTGTCTTTGGGTATCGATATCATCGAAGGCGTGGGAATTAGGCGGCACAAGAAATGACGGTAAACCTTGACCTTCAATCCAAGTATCCACTTCACCTTCACTGACAAGATGGGGATATTTGTTTAATAGATTCAAAGATAAATATTCACGGAATTGCGCCGTAGTAATACTCTGAAATGCAAAATTATTGAAGTAGCTTTTCACAAAAGTGTCGAAGCGTTCACGGCCAAATTTTTGCTCTAAAAATATTAAGAACAACTGGCCTTTTATATAAGGGACACCGCTGAAGGCTTCGTCGGGCGAACGTTTACCGAGATTGAGATGTAGCACTGAATCGGCAGGAGTAAGTTCTGCAAGCTCTGCAAGCAATTCAGAGTAGCCAATGGTTTGCTCCATCAGTGCTCGGTCTCGGCCATAGAGGTCTTCCATAATGCGATTCTCAACATAGGTCGTAAAACCTTCATTAAGCCAGAGATCGCGCCAAGTGGCATTCGTCACTAAATTACCCGACCACGAGTGCGCAAGTTCGTGGGCGATGAGGCTCACTAAGCTTTTATCACCCGCGATCACTGTGGGTGTAATAAAAGACAAACGCGGGTTTTCCATGCCGCCAAAGGGGAAACTTGGTGGCAAGATAAGCAAGTCATAACGTCCCCAAGGGTAATCGCCATAACGTTTAGCCGCGATTTTGATCATTTCTGGCGTGTCGGCAAATTCTTTGCTCGCTTTGTCGAGGATCTCTGGCTCAGCCCAAATGCCCGAGATGTTATCTAAGGGAGCAAACTTTAAATGTCCTGCCGCAATAGCAATCAAATATGCTGGAATAGCCTGCGGCATAGTGAATTGGGTCTGAGTGCTCGACAGGGTTTTGCGATCGGCACTCATGACCACAGTGATGGCTTTATCGGCAGTAATTATTGCGCTATAGGTTTGGCGAACGGCTGGCGTATCTTGCAGTGGGATCCAACTGCGGGCGTGAATCGCCTGACTCTGACTGAACATAAAAGGCAACTGTTTACCTTGGGTTTGCTCAGGGGTTAACCATTGAATACCAGACGGATTATTCGACGTGTGGTAATTGATTTTAACTTTTTGGGTATCTTCATCGGCAAGTTTGATGGTTAGCGCGGCGCCTTTTACATCGCTCGTTTTGGCTAAGGTGAAGGGTACGCTTTGCCATTTCCCAGCTGTATTTAAAGCACTTACGCTGTTAATCGTCAGATCTCGAGTATCTAAGATGAGTTCTTTCCCCGCCTTATGCCAAGCTAAATCGAGGGTGGCTTCACCGGATAAGCGGTTTTGCTTAAAATCGACGGTAAGAGTTAGTTCCAAATGACTCACGCTGACTTCAGTGTAATTGGCGTAGGTCAATGCATCTTGGTTCTGCTGCGTATCTGCTTGTACAACAGTTGCAGTAGGCTCAGTGGTTAAGGTATTTGGAGTGCTATTGGCATAAGCGCAGGGAAGTAGTTGCAGGGCAAAGACTAGGGTGCTGCAAAGGACGGTTCGACGAAGTGAAAGCATTATTTATAGTAGCCTAATGATGAAGTATGTTAGTTCGAGTTTGGGGCGATAAGACCATCAATTCAGCTTGGTTTTCTGTTAACCCACTCTATTAGCGCAAAAGTTTACCTGATAATTCACTGGATTTGTTATCTCACTGTTAGCTCAAATGTAATCAAACTTTAATGGCTTGAATGCTGGTCAGGAAATGCCATCGGTAAAAGAGCACAAGTTTGCTATGATGACGGCGTTTTCACATAGGGCGGTTATCATAATGGTGTTAGATTTTTCGCAGGGTAAGTTAATCGTTACTGAGTTTGAGGTTCAAGTGCGCCTCAACGTTGCCAGTATCGTACTGCAAGCGAGTGCTGAGGATATCGGCTTGAGACGTCAGCCTCCTATGCTGATCGCCGATGGTGGCGGTGTACGTTGGAGCTTAGTATTGGACTCAAATACTCAGTTACGTGCGATTCAAGATGTGCTGGGCATGGATGCTGAATAACCTGTGCCCGAGTGGTGATGAGTGTTTAACGTATAGATTTATCATCATTTTTTAGTTGATGAGTGTTTAATATCGAATTGGGAATTTTTAGTATGTCAGTTTCTCTTGAGCGTATTGTTGTCGAACCTAAGACGCCTGCTACGGCTGTGGTTATTTGGTTACATGGATTAGGGGATTCGGGGGCCGGATTTGCTCCCGTAGTGCCTGCATTAGGCTTACCTTCAGATCATGCTATTCGATTTATTTTTCCCCATGCACCAGAGCAAGCCGTGACCATTAATGGTGGCTACGTTATGCGCGCTTGGTACGATATTAAAAGCATGGATTTACATGACAGAGCCGATATGCAAGGCGTGCTTGAGTCGGAAAAAATGGTTGCCGCATTAATTAATGAACAGATCGCGGCGGGTATTGCGAGCCAACGTATCGTATTAGCGGGATTCAGTCAGGGGGGAGTCATGAGTTTATTCTCTGGACTGCGTTTCCCTGAGCCACTTGCAGGGATTATGGCGTTGTCTTGCTATTTGCCGACGGGCGATGTGTTACCCGCTGAATTAAGTGCGGCGAATCGCAATACACCCATATTACAGCAACACGGTCTACAGGATGATGTTGTACCATTATCCGCTGGAATGTTAGCAAAAGAAGCCTTAACGGCGGGCGGCTATCATGTTACGTGGCAGAGTTATCCAATGCCTCATTCTGTCATTCCTGAACAATTGAAAGCGATTTCTAAATGGTTATTACAGCGATTTGAAATGTAGATAAGTCTAATTGCTGATAAAAACAGCATGCGGTAAGTTGAAATTTACCCATGCTTGTTTTTTTAAAGGAACAATCGCGATGTTTTTTCATATTTCCTAAGTTATTTATAACAAACGATTAAAATCCATTTATTCCATTTTTATTTTGTATTCTCTAAATATATAAAAATCAGTCATTCAGCTTATTTTTTATATGAAACAAATCCTTCTTAAAATGCCCGCCAAATTTCATATAAATGTCAAGTTTTTAATAAAAATGACACAATTTATCTTTATTATTTGCTATTATCCGTGACGCTGAACTTGATGGAGTTCACGACAATCTTTCTATGATAAAATAATTAAAATCAAGGGGTTGATGTAATGAGACATATGCTTATTAAAGGATTAGTTGCAACTGCTGTTCTCGCTGCACTTGCGGGTTGTAATAATAGTGATGACGATAAAGTTCCAACAACGTGTGCTGAAGCGGGAAGTGCTTGTAAAACGTTTACCGTTTTACATACCAATGACAACCATGGCCGTTTCTGGGAAAACAGTGATGGTGAATACGGTTTAGCCGCTCAGAAAACTCTGGTTGATCAAATTCGTGCAGAAGTGAGTAAGAATGGCAGTCAAACCTTATTATTATCTGGTGGTGATATTAATACGGGTGTACCAGAATCTGATCTTCAAGATGCCATACCAGACTTTACGGGCATGAATAAAATCGGTTATGACGCCATGGCTGTTGGTAACCATGAGTTTGACAATCCGTTATCAGTACTTGATATGCAGCGTCGCCTTGCTGAATTCCCTATGTTAGCGGCGAACATTTACCGTAAAAATGCCGATGGTACTCTTGGTGAGCGTTACTTTGATGCCTATAAAGTATTTGACGTTAATGGTCTTAAAGTTGCTGTTATTGGTTTAACGACAGAAGACACTGCTAAGATTGGTAATCCAGAATACATTAGCGATCTAACATTCACCGATCCCAAGGTGGAAGTTGCTAAAGTGATTAAAGAAATTAAAGATGCCAAAGCAGCAGATATCATTTTCGCTACCACGCACATGGGTCATTACGCAGATGGTAAAAATGGTAGTAATGCCCCTGGCGATGTGGCTATGGCTCGCGCATTGAAAGAAGGGGATTTACAAGTTGTTATCGGTGGTCATTCACAGAATCCAGTGTGTATGGAACCGGGAACTGACAACAAAGCTTATGCAGCCTTTAAGCCTGGTGATGCATGTGCACCTGATAAACAAAATGGCACTTGGATCATGCAAGCCCATGAATGGGGTAAATATGTTGGCCGTGCAGATTTTGAATACTTTAACGGTGAACTCCATCTAGCGAGCTACAAGCTTGTCCCTGTGAATATGCGCAAACTGGATGATGCTGGTAAGAAAACTGCTGACTTAGCTGGCACTAAAATTGAACCGGATTCAGAGTTAAAAGAGCTGCTTTCTTACTATCAAGATAAAGGTCAAGCTAAGTTAGACGAAGTCATTGCGACAACGGATGCCCTGTTAGATGGTGAGCGTGCAAACGTGCGTAATAAGCAAACTAACTTAGGCCGTATGTTAGCGATGGCACAAAGTGCTAAAGTGACTGCTGATTTTGGTGTAATGAACTCAGGCGGTGTACGTGCATCTATCCAACCAGGCAACATTAGTTACCGTGACGTGCTGACTGTTCAGCCATTTGGTAATATGGTTACCCTTAACGAAATGACGGGTACTGAAGTTGCGGCTTATTTAGGCGCAGTCGGCAGTCTTCAAGTTGGTTCTGGTGGTTATGCACAAATCACTGGTGTGAAAATGACCATTGACTGTGTGGCTAAAACAGCCAACATCAGCGACATCGGTGGCAAGGATTTTAGCCCAACAGCCACTTATAAGTTCACTGTACCTAGCTTTAATGCTGCGGGTGGTGACGGTTATCCTAAACTAACCAGCCCAATTCAAACGGGTTTTGTTGATGCTGATTTACTCTATTCTTTCTTGAAAGAGAAACAAGTGATTAAAGCTGCTGACTACAATCCTGTAGGCGATATTGTTTATGAGAACTCAAAAAGTGTTGAAGGTTGCCAACTTTAAGTAATCAATCATTACTCAGTGTTTCAATATTAATGCCACTCAAATGAGTGGCATTTTTTATGGTTAATTAATATTTAACTAAGTGTAAATTAATATTCAGCGTTTTATTTGCGATACACTTTGATTCATTTGTGGCGTGAGTTTCTCGGTGTTCTTTTGGTTAACAATTGATATTTATTGTATCAAATTAAATATTTAATATATTCAACAGGTCTGCATTGCTTAACCCCATGATGTATATCCGGATATCTTATATTCAAGTTGATTTATTTTGTGTCAATTTGTTTTGATTTGAGATTAATTGTTTTTAATGGTTGACTTAGATGTTGCGCATTAACATTATCCCTACAGCGAAATAGAGTTCGCTTGCCAAATATAAAAATAACAAACATAGGGTTTTATTTACCTCAAGGAGAGATTAATGCGCTATTTAAGTTTAACGGCCAAAGCCGTTCGTACTAGTTTAATTACAGTGGCGACAAGCAGTGTGGTTTTTTCTGGAATAGGCTTTTCTGCAGCGGTAAGTGCAGCAGAAGAAAATGCGAAAGTTGAACGCATTGAAGTGACGGGTTCTCGTATTAAACAAGTTGATATGGAAACTGTTTCACCCGTGACTGTCATTAATGCTGCGGATATTGCCATGACGGGTGAAAAAACCGTTGCTGACGTATTGAATAACTCCGCGATAAACAGCTTTGGTTCTTGGCGTGGTATTTCTGGCTATGGATCAGGAGCAAGCTCAACCAGTGATGTCAATTTACGTGGTTTAGGAGCGTCTGCGACATTAGTGTTATTAGATGGACGCCGTATGCCGGGCACGAGTTCGAGCTCTGGCTCTGTGGCCGATACATCTTCTATCCCTATGGCTATAGTGGAGCGTATTGAAATCCTGCGCGATGGCGCCTCGGCAGTATATGGTTCCGATGCGGTTGCGGGTGTGATAAACATTATCACTAAGAAGGAGTTTGAAGGGTTTCAACTCGATTACAGCACTGAGCAGCCAAGTGTGGAAGGAGGCGATGCCAACCGTTTATCACTTGCAACGGGCTTTAATACTGATAAAGGCAATATCACGCTAACCTATGAATATTATGATACTAAAGCGGTAATGGATCGTGATATTTGGCGAATGGACGATTCAAGTTATAACGCATATAGTGGATATAGCTCAGTACCAAACGGTAAATATGGACCAGGCAACGGTAGCTGGTATAGTAATTCAGATATATGTGAAAAAACGGAAAATACCATAGACTCAGGTGATGGTCGTTGTTTATATAACCATGGTAATGTCACTAAGTTATTTGGTGATCAAACCCGTAATTCGCTGTTATCTAATTTCTCCTATGAGATTTCAGAGAATATAAAATTCCGAGGCCGTGCTTCTGCTTCATTAGCAGAAACTGAAACCCGTTATGCGGGTACGCCAGTATCAACGAATACCCCTGTGATGAGTGCCGATAATAAGTTTAATCCAGTTGGCGAAGAATTAGTGATTTCTATGCGAGGCGCGCAACTTGGCGAGCGAGATACATTAACTGAAACCAACAACTTTGATATTCTAGGTGGCTTTGTTGGTACAATAGATTCAGGGAATGGTATCGACTGGGAATTAAATGCCCAGCACGCAACATCGACGACAAATAGTTTTAATTATAATTTACTGAACGACGATATTATTCAGCAAGAAATTGATTCAGAGCAATATGATATTTTCAATACCTCTGGAATGAGTTATGAGCAGTGGGATCAACAGATGACAGATCTGTATCGTAAAGCTGCGCATACTGGGGTTTATCAGGGCAAATTTGAAAGTACTCAATTGGATGGTCTTGCTTCGACCTTACTGCTCGATGACGGTGATCTTTCAGTCGCTATGGTCGGTGGTCTTGAATATGAAATGATCAAGTTTAAGCAAACCAGTGATCCAGAATCGGCCGCGGGTATTATCTCCGGCGGTTCGGGGGGGGATGATGTGGATGCCACACGTGACCGTAGCGCCGCTTATTTGGAACTCCAAGTAGGCTTACCTGCCAATGTTGAGTTTTCTGCCGCAGTACGTTATGAGCGCTATGAGCAGGAAGGAACTCTCACAGGGCCTCAGGGGGAAGTTGTTAATTCATCGACCTTCGATGCCGTAGTGCCTAAGTTTGGTTTAAGCTGGCGTCCTATAGACACGTTATTACTGCGTGCTAGCTATGGTGACTCATTCCGTGCGCCGAATATGAGCGAAATGTTCTCGTCTCAATCCTTGAGTTTTGAGAAGGGTGTTGATTCTTTATGGTGTAATGAACCTGGTAACGTGGATGCCATATATTGCGCGACTAATAATCAACATAAAACCTGGTATGGAGGGAATCCTGATCTAGAGGCTGAAGAGGGTAACTCGTTAACCTTTGGCGGCGTTTGGAATGTCACTGACGCATGGAACTTGGAGTTATCTTATTACTCAATCACCTATGACAACAAAATTGAGTCAATTGATGTGGATGATATCCTGCGTGATGAAATCAAGAATGGTTCTTCTCCCTATGTGACGCGCGGTCCTGATGGCAAGATTGAATATATTGAAGCCGGAGTTCGTAACTTAGCTACAGTTGAGACCTCAGGTATCGATTTTGTTACGGCTTATAACTTAGAAACAGGCTTTGGGGATTTCAATTTCAAACTGGATTTAACTCATGTGCTTGATTTTAAAAAGCAGGATAACGCTGAAGCAGACATGATCGACTACGCAGGGTCGACTGACTCGCCCGATTGGCGCGGTAACTTTGCGACCAGTTGGAAATACGATGATTTTTCTGCCGCATGGACAGTTGTTTATATCGGTAGTCAATCAGCAAGTTATTTCAATGAGTTAGAAGAAACCGACCGTTATGTTTATTACGATAATTACTTTAAACATAATATTCAGTTTGGTTATACCCATGCTTATAACGGCTCTATCACAGTAGGGGTGAATAATGTGTTTGATGCTGAAACACCAAACTATTACACCTACGCCGATTATCGCGATGTGAATGTGGGTTTATATGATGTGTTAGGTAGAACGTATTACCTGAGAATAAACCAGAAGTTTTAGGTTGTCCGCCCTCCCTGGATAACTCAAACCTCCGCTTGCGGAGGTTTTTTTGCTTATAAGGCAGTTTACTGGGTGTCGAATGAGCGCTATCAATGCGTGAGGCGCAGTTCGTGGCGGTGTTCATGCTGATAATGCTCGGCGCAGGAGGTGCAGCGTTGTTCGGTGGGATCTTGGCTTAAGCGTTCGCTTTCAATTTCTGCCTCACAATCCGAGCAAAGACCGTAGAGACCTAAGTCGAGCTGGCAAAAGGCGGCATCAAGTTTATTTAATCGGCAAAATAGTGGGTGTTCAGCCAGTGGTGTCTGAGCCAATTTATCAATTAATTCTGCCAGACTCAGGCTAGCGTAATGCTCCCCTATGGCTTCGAGGAACAGAGGGAGCGCGCCTATTTCTTTCCTTAGATTAGCTTCAAGCTCTGACAATTCATGTCTGATATGGGTGGTGCTCACGTAAAATCGCCTATTTCATTTGACTCTAGGCGTCCAGTCTAATAGTTCCACTATCAACGACTATGATAAAGATCAAGTATCTGCCACATTTTCGGTTTTTTAGCCGTTAAAAATCGAAAAAGTACTTCATTCTTATCGCATTATATGTGCTACGGCAAAAGCCCTTTTATCACATATATCGTTGCGATTATTCGTCGCATAAGTTCCGTTGCGCTGTTTCTAATACGCGGACAATTTCTTCCGTTGTTTTAAAGACTCGCAGTTCCCTAAACAAGGTATCGGCTTCGGGATATTGACGGTTGAGATAGGTAAACCACTGTTTGATCCGGGCTGGATAATAGTCACTTTTACGGCCATTGAGTTCCCTTTGGGTATAACTGAGCATGAGCCCTAAGGTTTGCGCCCAAGTATAAGGAGTGGCTCCTGTCTTGATAGTATCAGCCAAGTTCGGCAATGAAATTGCCCCGCGGCCGATCATGATACTGTCGCAGCCCGTGACCTCGATACAACGCTTAGCATCGTCACTGTTCCAAATTTCACCGTTGGCGATCACCGGGATCGGCAAACGTTTGCGCACTTCGGTGATGTATTCCCAGTAGGCTGGCGGTCTGTAACCGTCGACTTTACTGCGCGCATGGATGGCAAGTTCAGTTGCACCGGCTTCATACACAGCAATGGCGTTTTCCATAAACAGTGACTTATCTTCGTAGCCCAAACGTATTTTGGCCGTTACGGCATGCTCTTTTGGTACTGCTTGACGCATGGCTTTGACAATATTGTGCACACTCTCAGGATATTGCAATAATACGGCGCCACCTTTACTGCGGTTAACAATTTTTGCTGGACAGCCAAAGTTTGCATCAACACCGTGTGAGCCTAGCTCAATGGCACGCAGGGCATTTTCGCCCATACATTGGGGTTCTTGACCAAGCAATTGTACTCGTACTGGCGTACCTGAAGGGGTGTTGCCGTTGTTGAGCAGTTCAGGACACAGTTTGAGAAAGACCTTTTCAGGCAGCAGTTGGTCTACCACTCGCACAAATTCGGTGACGAGCAAATCGTAGGGATTGATGGTCGATAGGATGTCACGCATCAAAGCGTCTACTACGCCTTCCATTGGAGCCAAAATCACACGCACTGCAGTAAACCCATATCTGTTGCAAAGGGCGAGCATTCTACCTTATCAGCCCTAAGTTACAAAGTGGCCTTGTGAAGGAGGATGAATAGGTACGCCAATAAATAAAATCCAAGCTAAACTGATTGTCCTAGCAGGATATTTTTACCATTTCTGTGACTTAGTGATATTTTTTGCAATAGAATCGAAATAAGGCAGGTCTTTTGTTGTAAGCCAGCTACTTAAACTGTTGTTGGTCATTATTACTCAATAAACAAGAAGGGATTATTTATGAATTCAGTTAAAAAAACAGCAGTTGCAGTAGCGTTAGGTTCAGTTGTGATGAGTTCAGCTTTTGCTGTCAATGCACAAACTAACCCATTTGGTTTTGAAGCTATGGATGCGGGCTATCAAATTGTCGGTTCAGAAGGCAAATGTGGTGAAGCCAAATGCGGCGCAGACATGAAGAAAGCCGCCGCTGAAAAAGCCAAAGAAGGTAAGTGTGGTGAGGCTAAATGCGGTGCTGAGATGAAAAAAGCGGCTGCAGATAAAGCTCATGAGGGGAAATGTGGCGAAGCGAAATGCGGTGCTGACATGAAGAAAGCCGCTGATAAGGCCCATGAAGGTAAGTGTGGTGAAGCGAAATGTGGCGCTGATATGAAGAAAACCGCCGAAAAAGTGGATGCTAAAGTCGAAGCCGTTAAAAAAGAAGTGAAGTAAAGCGGGTTTGTTTTATCCCTGCAGTTATTGGGATAATTGAGCCTAAAGAGGCCAGCCAGCGCTGGTCTCTTGTGTTTTATTCTTAAGCGATTACAGGTTAGCGTTCGTGAGGTTCTATGAATGATCAAAAAAATACGGCACAGGTAGGGCTGGGATTAAGACGAGAAATGCTCAGTGAATTTTGTTTACAGGTGCCTGATGCTATTAATTTTTTTGAAGTAGCGCCTGAGAATTGGATGACCTTAGGTGGTAAATTTGGCCGCCAATTTCGTGAGTTGACTGAGCAACATACTTTCTACTGCCACGGTTTGAGTTTATCCATTGGTAGCCCTGAACCTTTAGATCTCGCGTTTGTAAAAAATATCAAAACCTTTATGGATTTACATCAAATCCAAGTCTATTCCGAACATTTAAGTTATTGCTCAGGGCAGGGTCACTTATATGATTTAATGCCTATCCCTTTTACCGACGCTGCGGTGAAGCATGTGGCGGCGCGGGTCAAGCAAGTAGAAGATATTCTAGAGCGGCCGCTTATTTTAGAAAATGTGTCTTTTTATGCCGCTCCAGGTGCGCAAATGACAGAACTTGAATTCGTTAATGCCGTGCTGCAAGAAGCCGATTGTAAACTGCTACTGGATGTGAACAACATCTATGTGAACTCGATAAACCATCAATACGATGCCGATGCCTTTTTACAGGCCATGCCGACGGAGCGCATCGCTTATCTGCATATTGCTGGGCACTACAAACAAGCGGAAGATCTGCTCATTGATACCCATGGCGCAGCCATTAACGATCCCGTCTGGACATTATTACAGCGCTGTTATGCTTTGCATGGGGTAAAACCGACCTTGCTTGAGCGTGACTTTCATTTGCCGACAACCGCTGAATTGTTGCTCGAGATAAATCAAATTCACGGTTATCAAATGGCGGCGTCCAACTCCCATGCCCAAAATAGCGCACATGACGTAAAGAGGAGCGCCTAATGGATTTTAAGCAAGTGCAGCAATCCTTTATCGATTATATCCGCGATCCCTCTTTGCCATTGCCCGCGGATACTGATGTCCAGCGTATGCAAGTTTACCGCGAGTTATTTTTTAATAATGTACTGGGATTTGTGTCAAACGGCTTTCCCGTGCTTAAAAGTTTGTATTCTGATGAGGATTGGCTGACATTGGTGCAACGTTTTTTCAGTCAACATGATTGCCAATCGCCCATTTTTATCGATATCGCGGGTGAGTTTTTAGATTTTTTACAGCAGGAATATCAGCCCACGGCAAATGATCCTGTTTTTATGCTCGAATTAGCGCACTATGAATGGCTAGAGTTGGCCGTTGCGGTTGCACAGGCGAGTGGGGATGAATCTCAACTTAGCCCTGCACAAATTTCAACGCAGGCTTTATGTTTGTCGCAGACGGCGAGGGTGGCGCAGTATCATTTTGAGGTGCAGCACATTCGTCAGGATTATCGTCCGCAGCAACAACTCGATACGCCAGTGTTTTTTTGTCTCTATCAAGATGCCGATTGCGAAGTGTGCTTCTTACAGTTAAATCCCTTAAGCGCACAGGTGCTGGCATTTCTTCAAGCTCAAGGCCAAGCGGGTTTTAAAGAGATAGTTGATTGGTTAACAATCACTTACCCTCAAATGGCGCCAGAGATTATTGAGCAAGGTTGTATGCAGTTACTCGAGCAATTAGCGGCCAAAGGGATAGTGCGCGGACGTCAGTCTTAAGGTTGGGTTTATTGCCGAAATAAATGCAATAACCCTACATTTAGAGGGTTTTTATTAATTTGACAAACCGCTACAATGTCGGCCGTTTTGTGATCTCAATCACTGTACGATTCCTGCGCACTTATACTTGCACATACTAGAGGAGCTGTAATGAGTAGTCAGCCGTTCAAAGACCCATTTAATTTTTTGTATTTTATTGGTTTTATTTTAGTTTTACTGTTGCCGACTCTGCCAGCAAGTCTGTCTTGGTTAAAGCATTTAGGTTTAATTTAAGCGAGCGTTAATCTCTAGCGCGTAGCCTATTGGCCACTCTTCGAGTGGCTTTTGTTTTTCCGATAAAGGGCATTTAAACCTATGGTATTAAAGCGCGGATTATTTTTACTGTTAGGCTTAACCGCTTTAGTCTTAGGTTTAGTCGGTATCGTGCTACCGATATTGCCGACCGTGCCTTTTATCTTGCTTGCTGCCTTCTGCTTTGCCCGCTCGAGTGAACGTTTACACCATTGGTTGATGACACATCCCTGGTTTGCCGACGCCTTAACCCAGTGGCAAGAGCAGCGAGCAATGCGTAAGGGATTGAAACGCAAAGCCATGATAGTTAGCGCACTCAGTTTTAGTCTCAGTATTATTGTGGTCCCAATCCTTTGGGTAAAAGGTCTGCTGTTTCTCATGGCATTGGTCCTACTTTGGTATCTTAAAGGTATACCTGAAATAGAGGGATGATTGAGTTATTAGATGGGCTCAAGTGCTGTGACTGAAAGTTTAGTCGTGTTCTTGTTGAGGCGATTTAACTGAGTGCCAACAGGGTTTGATCTAAGGCACAAATTGATAACCTTTCCATCACTTGTGCATTGTGATTGTTGCAACTAAAACTAAAGCGGCATAAGCTTTGTCCGACTTTCGACAATGCGTCCACCCAGTGTGGACGTTTTGTTTTATACCGCCACCGCTAGGTTGGTGAATTGATTAAGTAACTTATTAAGCAAATATGATGGCTATGAATACAGAAACCTTATCCTTGATAAAGCAAAGCATTAAAACGATTCCTAATTATCCTAAGGAAGGGATTTTATTTCGAGATGTCACCAGTTTGCTTGAGAATGCAGCAGCCTATAAAGCGACCATCGACTTGTTAGTTGAACATTATCGTGGTCAAGGCTTTACCAAAATTGTGGGTACTGAAGCCCGTGGTTTCTTATTTGGTGCACCGTTGGCTTTAGAATTGGGTATCGGTTTTGTACCTGTGCGTAAACCCGGCAAATTGCCGCGTGCAACCATCAGCCAAAGCTATGAACTGGAATACGGTCACGATAGCCTAGAAATTCATACTGATGCGATTAGCGCAAATGACAAAGTGCTCGTTGTTGACGATTTACTCGCCACTGGCGGTACTATCGAAGCGACCGTTAAACTGATCCGCCAACTCGGCGGTGAAGTTAAACATGCGGCCTTTGTGATCTCATTACCTGATTTAGGCGGTGAAGCACGTTTAACCGCATTAGGGCTTGAGTTGGTTAAACTTTGTGAGTTTGAAGGCGAATAAATCTGCAGCTAAAGGCGCCTTGGGATAGTTTGATGGCATGTCAAATCATGGCATGTTATCTTTCAAAGTTCTCGGGGCGCATGCTCCCGCTTTTGTATCACATACTCTGGGGAGTTCCATGTCATATCAGGTGTTAGCCAGAAAATGGCGCCCTGCCACATTTGATCAAATGGTTGGCCAAAGCCATGTTTTGCATGCCTTGACCAATGCGTTAAGCCAGCAGCGCTTACACCATGCTTACCTGTTTACGGGAACGCGCGGTGTTGGTAAAACCAGTTTAGCGCGACTCTTTGCCAAAGGCTTAAACTGTGAACAAGGTGTGACAGCGACTCCCTGCGGTGTTTGCGGCAGTTGTGTGGAAATCGCCCAAGGTCGTTTTGTCGATTTGATTGAAGTCGATGCCGCATCTCGCACTAAGGTCGATGATACCCGTGAGCTGTTAGACAATGTGCAGTATCGTCCAACCCGTGGTCGCTTTAAGGTTTATCTCATCGACGAAGTGCATATGCTGTCGCGCAGCAGTTTTAACGCACTGCTAAAAACCTTAGAAGAACCCCCCGAGCACGTTAAATTTCTTCTGGCGACCACCGATCCGCAGAAACTGCCAGTGACTGTGTTATCTCGTTGTTTGCAGTTCAATTTAAAAAGCCTGACCCAAGCTGAAATTGGCACTCAGCTCAATCATATTTTGACCCAAGAGCAGTTTCCCTTTGATGCAGAAGCCCTAAAATTGCTGGCTAAAGCTGCCAATGGCAGTATGCGTGATGCCTTGAGTTTGACCGATCAAGCCATCGCCTTTGGTGGCGGTAATGTGATGCTTAGCCAAGTGCAAACTATGCTTGGCAGTATTGATGAACAGCATGTAGTTGCCTTGCTTAACGCCTTAACCGATGCCGATATTGGTGTGTTAATGCATACATGTGCCCAAGTGCTCGCGTACGGCGCAGATGCCCAAGAAGTGCTACGCAGTTTACTTGAGTTGTTACATCAAATTACCTTGACCCAATTTGCCCCCGCTTGCGCGCAGCAATCCTTGTATAGCGCACAGATTCGCGCGTTTGCCGAACAGCTTAAGCCGGAACAAGTGCAGCTTTATTATCAGATTTTATTAACAGGCCGCAAAGACTTACCCCATGCACCGGATCCTAAATCGGGTCTTGAGATGGCGCTATTACGCGCTGTGGCGTTTGTGCCGGAAAAGCCAGTAAAGCGCTGGCAGCCTGATGCTGTCGCTGAGATCAGTTTACCCGCAGGGCAAATGCCAGTTGCGGCAACTGCTGCAGCGCAAGCTCTTGATGTAAATGAACAACAGTTTGCTGAAACACATACTGCTGAATCACATACAGCTGAAAAAAAAACAGCATTAATTGAGCCTGCCGATACCGCAGAGCAGGCACTTGATGCTGAGCTCGAAGCGGATGCGGCATTAATTGTCGAACAGGCGGTGATTCTAAGTCAGGCGCAGAGTCAGGGATTTAACGCTGGCAGCTTAAACGTTGAGATAGTGAATGCTGAGGTCGAGCCACAAACTCAAACAGTATCAACCGCTCAAGCGTCTCTTATACACACTTCAGAATCTGTTGCTGGTATCGAGGTATCGGTCGCTAGTATTGATACTCAGAATATTCAAGGAATTGAATTAGTCACAACAGCTTCCGAACCGAGTCTAGTGAATACGGCAGAGCCTGAAACTGCTGTCAATTCAACAGCGGTTGAGTGTGATGACAGTGTAGATAAAGCTCTTTTTGACAAAGACCTTGCTGCAGAGAACATCTTCGATAACAACATCGATAACAACGCGTTTGAGCTAGGGCATGATGCCAATAGTCTTGATGGAAATGAAACTGTGCATTCATATCCAGTGATAGGGGATTATGCCCTAGAGTCAGCTCCGCTAGATTCCTATCAAGACGGATATGCTGATGTCTCCTCTGGCGCTTATAATGATGATAACTTTAACCATGGCTTTGATTCGCAAGAGGCAATAAATTCTGTTGGTGTGCAAAGTTCTGTAGGTGTTTCAAATGCTGCAGGCATGCAAGCTTCTGCTGATCGTCAGTCAGCACCTGTGGCTCAAGTCTTCACTCAATCACAGACCTCAGTATCAGATTCAATACAAGACCAAGCGCTACAACAAGCCGCTTCTGTATCCTTAGCCGATGATGATATTCTCTCAGCTGTGTTGGCAGCGCGGGATTCGCTGTTATCGGATCTTGACGCCTTAAGTGCTAAGGACGGTGATGAAAAAAAGTCGTCATTGGACTCAAAACTTAAGACGCCAAACACTAAATCACATGGTGTAACCTTACCTAAATCGGTTACTAAAGTTGAAGCGAGTCAGCCAAGTGTGGCATTTTCTGTTGATCCAGCATCTAATTTAGACCCTGATTTAGCGATAGATTTTGATGATGACTTCGACTTAGATCTTGAGCCTATCGATCTGCACCAAGCTGTATCTTCAGTCGTCATTTCAACTGGAATTATCTCTGAGAAGCCTGTCAAACCGTCCGCTGCAGATGATCGTCCGCCTTGGGAGGCAGCGCCTGAAGCTGAATCTATCGAAGTGACGCAAGTCGATAGCAATAAGACTGACAGTGTTGCGCAAGCTACTGATATAAATAATGTTCAAGCCAGTCATGCTCAAGAGCTTTTAGGCGCGAGTTACGCACCTAATCATGCACAATATGACACTCTATCCCTGAGTGACGGGCAGCTCGCAGCATCAAGTTTGAAGTCGGAGATACTTCAAAATCAGGCTGTACGTCAAGAAGAAATATCCGGCTCAGAGTTTGCTTCGGTTAGCACAACAGCACTGACAAATGCGTCGAATGCAGTGGAACATACGCATGAGACACAAATCGCGCTCAGTTCGACTCAACCTATTAGCGGTCATCCATTAGATTTACATTGGTACAAGTTGATGGCGAGCTTAGAGATCGGCGGGCGAGTGCGGCAACTGGCGGTTAATTCTGTCTGCCAAACCTTGAGCGATCCTTTGCCGTTGCTGCTTAAACCAAACCAGAAGCATCTAGCGGCCGATGTTGCCATAGTGCAGCTTGAGCAAGCCTTAACTACCGCGCTCGGGAACCCAAGACGGGTACAAGTGGTCATAGGAATCGATGAACAGCGGGAAACGCCCTTAGAGTTACGTAAGCGTTTCCACCAAGAGTTGCTACAACAAGCGCATCAATCATTGATCCATGATGACAATGTGCAATGGTTGATCCAACGTATGGGCGCCGAACTCGATGCCGATAGTCTAGTGTATCCGCCAGAGTTGTTGAATTTACGCAGTCAGCAAATACAAGCGTTACCAGAGTTAACTGAGGCCGCGAGTTAGCCATTATTGGCGAGTCTTTGGGTAAAATTTTCATCGTTAATTTGTAGCGTTGTGGTTTAAATTTAGGCTTCGAGTGCATATTTATAGTGATGCTGCTGAGAAACTCTGCATCGAGATCATAAGTTTATTAACAAGATAACGGCATTGATTGCCAATCCCATTTATTTAAGTAAGATTAGCCGCGTTAATGCTTGCGACTAACCCTAATAGAAGAGAAATGACTATGTTTGGAAAAGGCGGTATGGGCAATTTGATGAAACAGGCCCAGATGATGCAAGAAAAAATGGCCAAAATGCAGGAAGAAATCGCCCGTATGGAAATGGTGGGTGAATCTGGTGCTGGTTTGGTGAAAGTGACTATGACAGGCGCGCACACAGTGCGTAAAGTCGAAATCGACCCAAGCCTGATGGAAGACGACAAAGAAATGCTGGAAGATTTGATTGCTGCGGCCTGTAATGACGCTGCTCGTCGAATCGAAGAAAACCAAAAAACTAAAATGGCTGAAGTTACTGGTGGCATGCAATTACCACCAGGCATGAAAATGCCATTTTAATTGAGATAGCCGATGAAATTTAGTCCATTGTTAGATGAGTTAATTCAGTCCCTGCGTTGTTTACCTGGGGTTGGGCCTAAATCGGCGCAACGTATGGCGTTTCAGTTACTTGAACGCGACCGAAAAGCAGGGCTTAAGTTAGCCAGTGCGCTGTCCAGTGCGATGAGTGACGTCGGTCATTGTCAGTCTTGCCGAACCTACACTGAAGAAACCCTCTGTCCGATCTGTGCTAGCCATAAACGCGGAACCTCCTCCACCATTTGTGTGGTGGAAACGCCGGCTGATGTGTTAGCCATTGAAGCGGGTGGACATTTCACTGGCCGTTACTTTGTGCTTTTAGGCCATTTATCGCCCCTCGATGGTGTGGGGCCAGAAGAGTTAGGCTTAGCGTTACTCGAGCGCCATTTGGCATCGGGTGATGTCACCGAACTGATATTAGCGACAAATCCAACAGTAGAAGGTGAGGCTACAGCGCATTTTATTGCCGATATGGCCAGACGTCACAAAGTGATGATAAGCCGCATTGCCCATGGCGTACCCGTAGGTGGCGAGTTGGAATACGTGGATAGTACTACGTTGGCGCTGTCCTTTAATGGTCGTTTACCACTTTGACAGAACACAGTGACTCAGTTTAGTTAGTGTAATGTTATTGATTATATTAGCTTAATTTAAATGCTGAACTGTTCGGCTCGACTCAATTGTCGCGATATCCCTTAAACCCGCCAAGAACCTATCTTGAGCGGGTTTTTATTTGCCCAGTGTTTCAACCTAGATGTCGAGGCTGGGTTGTGGTGATAGGGCCGTGGAGATAGTGCTGTGCTTCAATCCTCATTTCAATTGATATCTACCCATATAAAAACTAGGTTTATCAATAGTTTTTTAAATTTCATACTTGTCTTATGCGAGCTTCATCCGTAAAGTCGGTTTGATAAGAAGCGGGCTAAGTTGCGATTTACCACAGTGTTCGCGCCTTTGTGCCTAAGCTAATTTGTGGATTTAGATCTGTGTGCTTAGCTCTATGTACGTTGAACCGGACAGGTATTTTTTATTAGAAAACCATGGAGGGGACTCATTGGAAAAGATTACGATTAGGCATGCAGAGAAGCGTGACGCCGCAGCCATTCAAGCCGTATATGCCTGCCCAAATGCCTATACTGGTACCTTACAACTCCCTTGGCCATCGACCGATAAATGGGAGTCACGCCTTGCGGCAACATCGAATCATATTAGTCGCTATGTCGCAGAGATTGAAGGTGAAATTGTCGGCGAGTTGGGTTTTGAGGTGTATGAGCAACCCCGTCGTAGGCATGTTGCCTCCTTTGGAATGGGGGTAAAAGACAGCTACCAAGGCCGCGGTGTTGGTAGCGCTTTGATTAACGCGATGCTTGAGCTTACCGATAAATGGATGAATATAAAACGAATTGAATTAACGGTTTATACCGATAATCATGCCGCCATTGGTCTGTATAAAAAATTTGGCTTTGTTATTGAAGGTGAGTCGAAGGATTTTGCTTTTAGAAATGGTGAGTTTGTCAGTGTGTATCATATGGCGCGGATAAAGTAGCATGCTGGTCTTGGCGCTATTTTAGCTGTTGCTTAAGGCATTTACTTTAAGAATGGACTCTAAGCGCTCATTCCAAGTCCTAACTTTCTATAGGATCTGACGCTAAGTGCTCAATCTAAGAACTTACTTCAAGCGCTCACTTCACGAACCGAGGTCTGGGATAGCATTAAGCGCCTATTTTCAGAGCTCGCTTTAGGTGCAAAGTGTGTGTCTATCTCAACTTTTAAGGATAAAAAATGGGACTCATTTTATTGCCACTGCTGATACTTTGGTTGGGTGTCGGTATTTATGCTATTCGTATTGGCTATCAAGTCTTGGCTGGGACATCTCAATTAAGCTATACACTCAGTGTTTGTTCTATCGCTATCGTGGCATTACTGCTTTATCTCTATTTCGGTTTCGCTCAATTTAAGGAAAATAAAGCGTTGTGGGCGTTCGAAATTCCGATGTTTTTTGCCGCGAATAAGCTCGCTTTTGGCGTCATGATCCTTGGTCTTTTACTGCACTGGTTCGGTCAAGGTGTTCTCACTTCCGCTTATTTGAAACCTCTACCTTTCATCATGATTTTCACCGTTTCCTTTGGTGCTATGGCAGGCGTCATATTGTCCGACACTTTTATGGCGAAATTTGACATCCAAAAAATGCATTGATGTCAGCTGAACAGTTTAAATCTTATTTTGGACGCTGTTGTTGAAGATGATTTGAACTGATGGCTTTCATCGGTTGTTTATAGGTCGTTGAATCCGATGAGCTACCATGGTGATCTGGTTAGGATTTTACAGAGGGTTATTACGAATTTTAGATACAAAAAAACCAGCTTGTGCTGGTTATTTTTCTCTTTCATGAAGAGAATTGGTTGCGGGAGCTGGATTGCTAATGTTAAATCAGCGACGACCTTCGCCTGTTGTTTATAAAGAATTGAGCCCGAAGAGTGAGCCTGTTGCTCTGTCCTATATTTAACTGTGGTTAATTTCAGACACAAAAAAACCAGCTTATGCTGGTTATTTTTTTCTTACATTAAAGAGAAGTGGTTGCGGGAGCCGGATTTGAACCGACGACCTTCGGGTTATGAGCCCGACGAGCTACCATGCTGCTCCATCCCGCGTCCGATTRTTGCTGTTAATAACTGTTTTAATTCTGTCATCTAAGAATTGGTTGCWGKAGYCGKATTTKAACTGAYTACCTTCGCCTGTTGTTTATAAGGAGTTGAGCCMGATAAGCTGTTTCTCWTTAYAAACACATATAGAAAGTGGTTGCGGGAGCCGGATTTGAACCGACGACCTTCGGGTTATGAGCCCGACGAGCTACCATGCTGCTCCATCCCGCGTCCGATATCTATCTGTATTACTTTATTATTTTGCTTTTAAATGGTTGCGGGAGCAGGATTTGAACCTACGACCTTCGGGTTATGAGCCCGACGAGCTACCATGCTGCTCCATCCCGCGTCCGTCTTCAAAGCGGGGCAGACTATAACGGCAGCGCCTTGGCATTGCAAGGACGAAGATCGAAAAAGGTGGTGAACGCTTAAATATAAAGCGGAGTGGGGGGCTTTCATACAATTTAAACATAAGTTAGGGATTTTTCGTTGATTATCTTAAGTCGAGGATGAGACTAAATGGGGTTTCGACTAATAACTGTTTATCTTTTATGTATTCGAGCAGGTATAATGTCGCTTTGATTTTGACTGCGTACTGATTATCCCATGCTTAATTTTTTTGCCGCCGCCCCTAAGGGCTTTGAATATAGCTTAGCCCAAGAGCTGACAGAATTTGGTGCGACTGAAGTAAAAGAGAGTGTTGCTGGTGTGTATTTCACTGCCCCCTTAGCTTTAGCGTATCGGATTACTTTATGGACACGCTTAGCCAGCCGTATCGTGTTGGTTATCTATAAAGGCAGCTGCGAGTCGGCAGAGCAACTTTATAATGCCGCCTATTGTGTCGATTGGCCGGCGCATTTTTCCAATAAAAGCACTTTTAGTATCGATTTTCATGGTACGGGTGGTTTTATCAATAATACCCAGTTCGGCGCACTCAAGATTAAAGACGCGGTTGTGGATAGATTCCGGGACGATGACGTTGAGCGCCCAAATGTGTCACGCGTCGATGCTGACTTTAAAGTTGATGCCCATTTTCGTAATGGCGTAATCACGATTGCGATGAACTTCTCTGGTCCCTCACTGCATCAACGTGGCTATCGTTCGACCACAGGTGAAGCGCCTCTGAAGGAAAACTTAGCCGCCAACATGTTAGTACGCAGTGGCTGGCAAGCAGCGCCTTCGACCTTGCTCGATCCTTTCTGTGGTAGTGGAACTGTGCTGATTGAAGCGGCTTTAATGGCGGCCGATATTGCCCCAGGCTTACAGCGTAGCCGTTTTGGGTTTGAACATTGGCGTCGTCATGATAAAGCTGTGTGGCAAGAAATTGTTGAAGAAGCAAAAGCGCGTGCCTCATTAGGCGTGAAACGTTGCGAGATTAAATTCTACGGCTCAGATATCGATTCGCGCTTAGTCGCGTTAGCCAAACGTAACGCCGAAAATGCCGGTGTGCTCGAGTTAATCGAGTTTCAAGTTGCAGATGCGTTGACGATAACGCCGCCTGCAGAAAGTGGATATTTGATCACTAACCCACCTTATGGTGAACGTTTAGGCAATGTGTCTGAGTTATTGCAGCTTTACTATCAGCTAGGTGACAAGTTTAAGAAAGAGTTTGGCGGCTGGAAAGTGGCCATGCTGTGTAGTGATATCGAGCTTGTATCATCACTTAAGCTTAAAGCCGACAAACAGATGAAGATGTTCAACGGTGCCCTAGAATGTGCCTTTAACATTTATACCTTGCATGCGACCAGTACGCGTCGTGATACACCAGTGCTGCCAGACGGCGTCGACATTGCCGATATCGCCCCTGCATTTGCTAACCGCATTAAGAAAAATGCCAAGTTATTAGAGAAATGGGCCAAGAAAGAAGGCATCGACAGCTATCGTATTTATGATGCCGACATTCCTGAATATAACGTCGCAGTAGATAAATACTTAGATTACGTGATTATTCAAGAATATATGGCGCCAGCAACTATACCTGAAGCCGTAACCAAGCGTCGTTTAAGCGATGTTTTGTTAGCACTGCCGTCGGCCATTGGTATCAATCCGAACAAGATGATCATGAAGACGCGTGAGCGTCAAAAGGGCACGAGTCAGTATCAAAAGCTGGATGAGCGTAAGTTAGAGCTTATCACTACTGAATATGGCGCTAAGTTCAAACTGAACTTAACTGGTTATTTGGATACAGGTTTATTCCTCGATCACAGATTGACACGCCGTTTAGTCGGTCAAAAATCTAAGGGACGCCGTGTACTTAACCTGTTCTCTTACACAGGTTCTGCTTCTGTGCATGCGGCGCTTGGTGGGGCTAAATCGGTGACGACGGTGGATATGTCCAATACCTATATTGCTTGGGCGAAGGACAACTTTGCACTCAATGGGCTTCAAGGTAAGCAGTATGAGTTTGTTCAATCTGACTGCATGCAGTGGATCCGGGATTGCCGTGAACAGTACGATCTGATTTTTATCGATCCGCCGACCTTCTCAAATTCTAAGCGTATGGAAGATTCATTTGATGTGCAAAGAGACCATGTGAACTTACTGGCATCCTTAGTGAAACTGCTCAGCCCAACAGGCGAGCTAGTGTTCTCTAATAATAAACGTAAGTTTAAGATGGACATAGAGGCACTGACAAAGATGAACATTAATGTGAAGAACATTGATGACGTGACTTTGCCTATGGACTACAAACGTAATCCACATATTCATAATACTTGGCTTATCACCCATGCCTGAGTTGACTCAAGCAGAATTAGATAACAGGCATTATCTGCTATATCACACCGAGGGATGTCATCTGTGTGAACTGGCCGCGGCCTTACTGGACGCGGCCGATATTGGCTATCGGGCCATAGATATTTGTGACGATGAATACCTCGCGCAGCGTTATGGCGTATCGATCCCTGTGCTTAAAGCTTGGGATGGTAGAGAATTACATTGGCCATTTAACGCAACGCAATTACAAGAGTTTACAGGAGCTTAGTTTGAGTCTGGTTCGTATCAATAGTGGCTCTTTAGCCTATGGTTACACTCCGTTGTTACAAAAAGCGGATTTTACTATTCAACGCGGTGAGCGCGTGTGTATTGTTGGCCGTAATGGTGCTGGCAAGTCGAGTTTATTAAAAGTGTTATCTGGTGATGTACTGCTGGATGAAGGCGAATTCAACATCGCTGGTAATGTGACCGTTAGCCGCCTACAACAAGATCCGCCAAAGGCTGAGCAAGGCACGGTATACGCTTATATTGCTGCGGGATTAAAGGAAGTGGGCGAGGCGCTTGAGCGTTATCATCAATTGTCCCACGATGTGGCCCATGCCGATCCCGAGCAAATGGATCGTATGCTGAATGAAATGCAAGATCTGCAAGAAACCTTAGACCACTATAATGGATGGCAGCTAGATTCTCGCATCCAACAAAACTGCGAATTATTAGGACTCGATCCTGACAAATCCTTGAGCGAGTTATCGGGTGGTTGGCAGCGTAAAGTGGCGTTAGCCAGAGCACTGGTGAGCGAGCCAGATCTGTTGTTACTTGATGAACCGACCAACCATTTAGACATAGACACTATCGAGTGGCTTGAAAAGTTTTTACTCGATTATCAAGGCGCTATCGTCTTTATCAGCCACGATAGGGGCTTTATTGCCCGTATGGCGACGCGGATTGTCGATTTAGACCGTGGTGTGGTGACCTCATGGCCGGGCAACTATCAAATGTATCTTGATGGTAAGCAAGAATGGCTGCGCGTCGAAGCCGAGAAAAATGCCTTGTTTGACAAGCGTCTCGCTGATGAAGAAGTGTGGATCCGTCAAGGCGTTAAAGCCAGACGTACCCGTAACGAAGGTCGAGTTCGCGCACTGAAGGCGCTACGTGAAGAGCGAAGTGAACGTCTGAATCGTCAAGGCAATGCTAAAATGGCAGTATCGGATACTGAACGTTCTGGTAAGTTAGTCTTTGATGTGACCGATCTTAACTTCAATCTGCCCGATAAAAATCTGGTTAAAAATTTTAATACGACGGTTATCCGCGGTGACCGTATTGCGCTGATTGGGCCAAACGGTTGTGGTAAATCAACCTTGATCAAGCTGTTAATCGAGAAGCTGCAACCGCAATCGGGCGAAATTAAAGTCGGTACTAAGCTCGAAATCGCTTATTTCGACCAATATCGTGAAGCGTTAGATCCTGAGCAAACCGTTGAAGATAACGTTGGTGAAGGTAAAAAGACCATCACGATCAATGGTCAAGACCGCCACATTTTAAGTTATTTGCAGGACTTCTTGTTCTCGCCTATGCGTGCCAGAACGCCAGTGAAAGCGCTGTCGGGTGGTGAGAAGAACCGTTTGTTATTGGCTAAGTTATTAATTCGCCCTGCAAACTTAATCATTCTCGATGAGCCAACTAACGATCTTGATATTGAGACCTTAGAATTGCTAGAGTCGTTGCTCACTGAATACCAAGGTACGTTGTTGCTAGTGAGCCATGACAGGGCATTTATCGACAATACTGTGACCAGTAGCTGGTGGTATGCGGGTAATGGCCATTGGAGCGAGTATGTAGGTGGTTATCAAGATGCCGTGAACCAAGGGGCAAAGTTTTATTCTGAGGAACCTAGTTCACAAAAGGTGGTCGAAGCTCCTGCGGTTGAAACTAAACCCGTTGAAGTTAAAACTGTAGAACCTGTGAAAGCGGTAAAAAAACTGTCGTATAAGCTACAGCGTGAGTTAGAGTCACTACCTAATGTGATGGAGCAATTGGAGGCAGAAATTCTCGCATTGCAGACCACTATTGGACATTCAGACTTTTATAGTCAGGCGCAGGATAAAGTCAATCAGGTATTGAGTCAGTTGGCTGATAAAGAAAAGCAATTGGAAGTTTGCTTCGAGCGTTGGGAAGAGCTTGAGTCACTGAAGTAAACCAATAATAAAAATGGGAATAGAATTAATGAAGTCAAAGTTGGATAAAGCCCTTTCCTTGGTTGCCTTAGGTGTCCTTGGTGTATTAAACAGTGCCCATGCAGCACCTGTCTATGAAATCGTTAATATCGAAAATTATGATCTGAAAGGTACGCTTGAAGGCACTCGTAACGGTTATGCTTTAGGTGTGAATGCCAATGATGAATTAGTCGGTATTTCAAAGGGTAAGAAAAAACTCAGCAGTTCAGATGTCGAAGGCGGCGTGATTGATGTTGCCGACGGTATCGCACCAGAAGAAACCATTACTTATTCTATTACCGCTGCCATTGTTGCAAATAACTTTGCTTTTATTGCTGCAGAAAATGGTGCAGCTGGGGCTTGGTTACCGACATTCGACAGCATTAATGGTACTACACCGCCAAATGATACTGCTGTGATTAACTCTGTTGATACCTTTTATTACGGTATTAATGATGCCGGTATTAAAGTGGGCAGCATGACTGCGCCTGAAAAGAAAACAGAGAACACTGCAACTACTGATGTTACCGATGATTATTGGTATTACCGCGATTATGAGTTCCGCGGTGTTGTAAAAGTGGGTAGCACTGAAATTCCATTAGTTCCTCCCTACACGCAATTTGTTAATACTGATAAGACTAAAACCGCAGAGTTAGGTGGATGGTCAGCTGCTACAGCTATTAATAATAATAACTTAGTGGCTGGTTACGCCAGTACTGCTATCAGTAAATATGGTAGTGATCGTGTTAATTATTGTTTAGGCTCGGATAATACTTTGCCGTTGGATGTTTGTGTACAACGTGAGCAATATCCGAACTCTACGGGTACGCGTAACATTCAGTACCAGACGCGTGCCTATGTATGGCAAATCGACAATAATATCGCTACGGGAATTGAGTTGCCTTTAGGGTTAACGCCTAAAGCTGATAACACTTTAACCTTTACTGCTCAGGCGCTCGGCGTGAATGATAACGGCGTGGTTGTTGGTCGTTCGCACGTTTATCGTAATAACAATACAGATAAGTTGCACCAAGATGCGGCTTATTGGGCTAAGGATGCCGAAGGTAATTATAAATACCACTGGATCCCAATGGGCGAATCGATTTCAAGTTCCATTGCCTATGACATCAATGATAGTGGTATTCTTGTCGGTAGTTATCGTAGCTATATTCAAGGTTATTTGCGCGACAAGTTTTTCTATTTTGATACTAATACACCCGATGTTGGCTATGTAACCCCTAATGATTTTGCCTCAACGGCAACGGATCTTTCGAGTAAACCCAAGGATATTAACAATAAAGGTCAAGTAGTTGGTTACGTTGAAACGACTTACGATAAAGAGAAGCCACGCCCCAAAGCGGGTTTCCTGTATGAGAAGTCGACGGGTGAGTTTAGCAATATCAATAAATTGCTGACCTGCGAGTCTAAGGGTTATGAAAAATCAAACGACGGTAGCTGGGCACGTCATCAGGTCGAAGTTCAGGATGGCTCGGGTAAAATTCTTCAATATAACGCTGATATTTTAGTGGTTGAAGGTACGAGTATCAACGAAGATGGCACTATCGTAGGTACGGCTTTTATTCGTAAACCTTCTTATCAATTTGATAAAGATGGCAACATAGTTATTGGTGAAAATGGCTTACCGCTATTTGAGCTGAGTGGTAGTGGCGAGCCTGTAACGGCTTATGTTCCACGTATGGTTGTACTTAAACCGGCTACCAGTGGTGAAGCTTGTACTGTTGAAGATAGCACCGATACCGGTAATTTTGAGCGTTCTGGTGCGGCAACGTTAGCTTGGTTATTTACCTTGCCATTGATGTGGTTCCGTCGTCGAATTCGTTAAGTTTTAAGCTTCAATTCAGACTAAAAAAATCGAGGCGAAATGCCTCGATTTTTTTTCGCTAGGATCTCAATAGTTTAATAAATAGTCAGTATAATAGCCGATTTTTTGATTGATCTTGGCGTCAAAAAGCACTATTTCTATGGGTGAAGCTTTTGCTTCTATTTTATGTAGAACAGAGGACGCTTGCATGAAAAGACAAAAACGAGATCGTTTAGACAGAGCTTTTTCAAAAGGATTCCAAGCTGGGGTTGGTGGACGCTCTAAGGAGCTCTGTCCATATGCAAATCTTGATTCGCGATCGCAGTGGTTAGGCGGTTGGCGTGAAGGTGTGGATGGCCGAGTTAATGGGCTATTTAATAAATAATTGAGTTTTACTCATTGATTAAATAGCCCAGAACAAGCAAAGTAATGCAGCATATTGCCCTCAGATGAGGGCATTTTTATATCTGTAGTACTGATATCTTCAGTGTATTGGAGTAAGACTGATCAGAATGTAGACGTATCGCTAAAGACACCGACTTTAAGATCGGTTGCACTGTAGATTTGACGGCCATCAACTTCAAGGATTGCATCGGCAATACCCATCACCAGTTTACGGTGAATAGTACGTTTGATATTGAGTTTATAAGTGACTTTCTTAGCGCCTGGTAATACTTGACCCGTAAACTTCACTTCACCTACACCCAGAGCACGTCCTTTGCCTTCTGCGCCTTCCCAGCCTAAATAGAAGCCAACGAGTTGCCACATGGCATCAAGCCCTAAACAGCCAGGCATTACCGGGTCGGTAATAAAGTGGCAGTCAAAAAACCATAAGTCTGGATTAATATCGAGTTCAGCGACAATTTCACCTTTGCCAAACTCACCGCCATTATCATTGATAGTAACGATTCTATCTATCATCAGCATGTTATCGACAGGCAGACGAGGTGAGTTTGGACCAAATAATTTCCCATGGCCACAGGCGATGAGTTCTTCTTTATTGAAACTGTTTGCTTTGTTCATTGTTTTACTACTCCAGCAATAAGAGCCGCCAAGATTAGCGAACACGTGTAAGCTAAACAACTCCGATCAGCTAATTAGCGGCGAAAAAATCCCAATTTTGCGAGTAATCTCGTGATTATGCCGATTTCCTCCTCGCCATTTCCTGCGAGCTTGTCTAATCGTTCCTGCACAAGGCCGTATAATGAATCATGTGGAAAATCATTATCTTCATCGGCTACACCCGCAGGCATTTGCATTAATAGCTCAACAGCTTGGTCCATATGCTCGATTGCATAGAGGTGAAATAAGCCTTTGCCTACAGCTGTAATCACTTTGGGATTGAGGTTAAGCTGTAACACGTTCGATTTGGGCATGATGACGCCTTGTTCTCCCGTGAGACCACGACGTTCACACAGATTAAAAAAGCCTTCAATTTTCTCGTTGATGCCACCAATCGCTTGCACATTACCAAATTGATCCAATGCACCAGTTATTGCCAGTGACTGAATAATGGGTTGTTCGGCAATCGCTGACATCAAACAGCAGTATTCGGCGAGTGATGCGCTATCACCATCAATTTCTTGATAGGATTGCTCGAAAACGATATTGGCATTTAGGTGTAATGGTGCATCTCGCCCAAAGATACGGTACAAACAGGCAGAAAGGATCATCATTCCTTTGGCATGTATATTGCCACCAAGTTCAGATTTTCTTTCGATATCGGCGACTTCACCATCACCGTAGTGAACAGATGCCGTGATCCGCGCTGGCTCACCATAACTGTAATCGATGGCATCAATGACAGTTAAGCCATTGATCTGACCAACCATAGCACCCGAAGTTGGCAGATTTATGAAGTTGTCATCGAAGCTTTGACCTGAATACTCTTCCGAGCTGTTATGACGATAGTTGGCTTGGGCTAACGCGAGCTCAATACTGCTCGCATTGATACTCGGTTTACCACAATAGGCTTTAGCTTGCACCATCAGTTGGGCAAACTCGAGCATAGACAAACTGAGGCGGCGCTGATGTTCAGTTAAACGTGCACTATAACGAAAAAGTGGCGCTAGGCTTGATTGTTCTAGAGTGACCTCGACACTTTGTGCAACCGCTTGCAACCATGCGACGTATTGTGACTCTGTATAACGGACCAAGTCGATTTCGCTAGCGAGTTCTGCTAGTAGGGTAAAGTGACGTTGAAATTGCCAATCCTCAGTTCTGACTTGGCTATAAATCATTCCTGCACCGATAAGGACAATTTTACAATTGAGCGGGATAGGACTTAAGTTATTGCTAATCTGATACGCTTTATGGGTGAGGATTTGCATCACTAATTCCCATAAACCTTCACGTTTCCAAAGTGACTCGGCGCAAATAAATACATAATGACATTCGGCCAGAGCACCAGCTTGATACTGACTTATTGTTCCTGTTTGTGCCATACGGCCAATGAGGTCTACACGGCGAATATTTCCACTGAGGTAGCGATAGCGAGTCGTTTTTTCGGCAATACTGACCTGGTTTTCCTGTGGTTTCCCTGATTGCCACTGAAATGTTGCCGCTTTGTCAGTCGGGCGTGTTGCCACTAAATAAGCTGGAGATAACGGCGCTAGGCTATCAATACAGGCTTGGATCATTAATTGGCGGTCAATGCTCGGGAAATCAGCCAGATACAAGTGCTGATCGACAATAGCTTGGTGGAGTTTAAACGCATCCACAGCACGCTCTTGTCCTAAGAGTAATGCGCTTAGATTGTCAGCCGTTTCGGGAAGGGTTGGCAGGCTAAATTCAGGTGCGAGTGAAGACGTGGGTATCAAGAGTGAATTCATATAAGCATTTACCGTGAAAAGTTGCAGTGATTTTACCATACCAAGACGACAAGTCTCTCACTGTATAGGTCTTTTTACCTCTGTTTACTTGATTATTCCTTGAAACTGGCCATGTATTTGTTGTAAAAAACATCGGGGTGAACATAAGTTGAGCATTTGACTCGATATTTAAAAATTGAGGTTTACAAGTTAGCGGTATACTTATATTATTTTCGGCGTTCGGAGGGGTGGCAGAGTGGTTTAATGCACCGGTCTTGAAAACCGGCGTGGGTTTATAGCCCACCCAGGGTTCAAATCCCTGCTCCTCCGCCATATTTAGTCAAAAAGCCGCTAAGCAATTAGCGGCTTTTTGCATTTATACAGTTTGAACCTTTGGGTTCCTGATTTGAAGCGCAGCTCCTCTGCCATATTCACAAAAAAGGCCATCAGTAATGATGGCCTTTTTTGTTTGTGCTATTTCCGCTCTTGGGTTTTGACCTTAAACGTGGCGTCAGTGCCATGCTTTAGGGAAAGGCTATCTGTCATGATTGTTCATTGTGTTAACTCTAGATTCTTCATTCTGATATCAATGACTGCTACTGATTAATGGGCTTTTTTATCCGCGCTTCTCGTTTATGGTCTACACTAAGTTTGTGGCCAAGTTAATGGTTTTTATGGTCTTTAAAATTTGCACTAGGATGGTGCGACGTATGATTCTCGACAGTCTTGGATCATACGGCCGAACAATTCTCCCATCTGGGTGACTTATTTTAAGTAGAGAAAGCTATGTTGTTACCTACACGTATTTCGCAGCGGCTCACAATGGGTAGCGTAGTGCTGCTTCTACTGACTGGGCTCGCGGTTTTTGGTGTGATGTCACTTCGAGGGCAGCCTCGAGTGGTGGCGGCGAGTCAACAGTTAATTGAGCAAACCGGTAGCAGTATAGTGAGGCAACTCGCCCTTAAGTTGGCAAGCATTGAGGGGATTACTTTAAGCCTTGCACACCTCGCCGAAGTGTTGCCCCACGAGCAAGCTCTTTATCTTAACTCCTTACCTAATTTGATTGATAACAATGGCGATCTCACTATCGCTGGCGGTGGGATCTGGCCTGAGCCAGATAAATTCGTCGCTGGGAGTATCCGCCACAGTTTTTTCTGGGCCCGTGGTAGCGATAATCTACTGGCTTATTCGGATGACTATAATGCGCCATCTGGCCTTGGGTATCATAATGATCCTTGGTATACGGGCGCGCGGACTAGCTCAGTATCTCAATGTTTATGGTCAGAGGCTTATCAAGATCCGGTTACAAAGGTGGCTATGGTGACATGCAGTGTGCCATATCGTCTCACGGGGACATTTGCAGGGGTCGCAACGATAGATTTAAAACTTGATGATTTAGCCAAATTTTTAACAGAACATGGCAATGTGACTGACGGTTATGCTTTTGCTTTAGATCAAGCAGGTAATATCTTACATTTTCCTGAAACGAATAAGTCCGACACTTTGTTACGTTTTACGGATCTCGTCGGGCAGTTACCTTGGCTCTCCCCCGTTGAAGCTGCACTTAAGCAAACCTCAATCAACAAAGTGGTGTCTGTAAGCTTAAATAAGGATGGAAGACTTAATCAGGCGAGTGAGGTGAGTCTTTTTGTTATGCCTGATACCGGATGGGTGATTGGCCTTGTGACGCCTAAAACGCGAGTCACAGGGCTTGCCCGTGAGCTGACATTTGATATTCTATTGTTTTTATTACCATTACTCGCCATTTTACTTTCACTGGCTTGGTTATCGGGTAAAAAACTGTTGGCGCAACTTGAGGAAACCACAGATCAAATTGCTTCCCTTGGGAGCGGTAGTTTGGGGGCGAATGTTGAGCTGCAAATTCAGCGAGATGATGAGATTGGCGCTTTGCGCCGGGCCGTAAACACCTATGCAGGGACGTTAAGGGCAATGTTAGATCTGATCACTCAAGAAGCGAAGAAAATTCAATTTGAGGCAACGCAATTAAGCGGACTTAGCCGTAAGTTAGCTCAGCGCGCAGAGCAACAGCGGCTGGAGAGTGCACAATTAGCCGCTGCGATAACGCAAATGTCTTCAAGCGCTATGGAAGTTGCGAATAATACCAATGATTGTGCTGCAACTGCGCAATCGTCTTTGATTGTAGTGCGAGAAGGGCAAACCCGTGTTGCAGCCAGCAATACTTCCATCGAGGCATTATCAGGAGAAATTGCCAACGCAACTAAGGTGATATCCCAATTGGCCCAAGACAGTCAAAAGGTGGGCGCTGTATTAGATGTGATTAAGGCGATTTCTGAGCAGACTAATTTGCTCGCTCTCAATGCGGCAATTGAGGCGGCTAGAGCGGGCGATCAGGGTCGTGGTTTTGCTGTCGTTGCTGATGAAGTTCGAACCCTTGCGGGGCGAACTCAAGATTCGGCCAATGAAATTAGTACCATGATTAACGCTTTGCAATCGGCTTCGCGGCTCGCTGTGCAAGCAATGCAAGCTGGGGAGTCCCGCACTGTCCATGCGGTTACGGAGGCTGAGGGCGCTGCCAATTCTCTATCGAGTACCGTACAAAGTTTCGATGATATTTCACAGCGTGCCCAACAAATCGCGTTAGCTGCTCGGCAGCAAAGCCAAGTCACTCAAGAAATTAATGAGTTGGCGGTGCGAATAAATAGCATCAGTGAAGATAACTCTCTCGATGCAACGGCGCTTGATGTGTTAAGCCTTGAGATGCAGAAACTATCTGACCGTTTAATCAATATCAATCGAGCTTAGTCTTAATATAGTGTGAAGTGTGCCACCTTAAAATGGCGCTTCAACAGACAAGGGTGTCAAAGATAAGTTGAATAACGCGATATTTTTAAGCGGATTGGATGTAGATTGACCATGTAGATTGCTTCTTTAAATTAAGGGTTTACAGCAGAGTAGTAGATAGCTATTATCTCGCTCGTTCGGAGGGGTGGCAGAGTGGTTTAATGCACCGGTCTTGAAAACCGGCGTGGGTTTATAGCCCACCCAGGGTTCAAATCCCTGCTCCTCCGCCATATTTAGTCAAAATGCCGCTAAGCAATTAGCGGCATTTTGCATTCATACAGTTTGAACCCTAGGGTTCTTGATTTGAAGCGCAGCTCCTCCGCTATATTCACGGAAAAGGCCATCAGTAATGATGGCCTTTTTTGTTTGTGCAATTTGAACCAAGGTTCCTCATTCTAAGTTCAGCTCCTGCGACATATTTAGTCAAAATGCCGCTAAGCAATTAGCGGCATTTTGCATTCATATCGTTTGAACCCTTGGGTTCCTGATTTGAAGCGCAGCTTCTGTGCCATATTCACGGGAAAGGCCATCTGCAATGATGGCCTTTCTTGTTTGTGCAATTTTCATTTCAATTTTCTCATCCTAAGTCCTTTGTTGTTCACGGCTTTCGATTTAAGTGAATATGAAATAGTCAATCAACGCTATTAACCATAAATTTAAGTTTACAGTGGCGACAGAGATAGCTATTATCTCGCTCGTTAGGAGGGGTGGCAGAGTGGTTTAATGCACCGGTCTTGAAAACCGGCGTGGGTTTATAGCCCACCCAGGGTTCAAATCCCTGCTCCTCCGCCATATTTTACAAAAAAGGCCATGTTTATTCATGGCCTTTTTTGTGTGTGAAATTTGAACTAGGGTTCTCCATTCTAAGCGCAGTTCTTACGCCTTTTTGCATTTAAGCTATTTAAAAACCTTAGGTTCCTGATTCTAAGCGTATCTCTTCTGCTATATTCACGTGAAAGGCTATCATTAATGATGGCCTTTTTGTTTTTCTTGAACTGAAAAATTGCCTATATTTGCTGGATACTTTTATATCGATTTAACAGGGATTTTAGGCTGGTCATTCTGGGGTTATTGCTTCGTTTTTAAACGCTTTTTATTGGTATGCTATTCTGGAATCCTTCCTTTAAATATCATCTAGTTAACAATGTTGAATTTATGCTTTGCGAAATGGGGTTGTTGGGCTAAATTAGCCCTATGAACTCGTTATCCGTTTGCCACGTTGCTTTTTCTAACACACGGTTCGAGCTGTAAATTGTAAAAGGTGGGTTAAGTTGATTTCGATATATTTGGTTGACGATCATGAGCTTGTGAGAACTGGGATCCGCCGCATCTTGGAAGATGAACGTGGGATCAAAGTCGTGGGCGAAGCCCCTGATGGTGAGACTGCGGTGCAGTGGGCTCGCCAGAATGAAGCGGATGTGATCTTAATGGATATGAATATGCCTGGAATGGGCGGATTGGAAGCCACTCGAAAAATTTTACGATATCAACCCCATGCAAAAATTATTGTATTAACTGTACACACGGAAGATCCGTTCCCAAGTAAGGTGATGCAGGCTGGCGCTTCGGGCTATTTAACAAAAGGAGCAACGCCACCAGAAGTATTGCAAGCGATACGTCAGGTCTCTCGCGGACAACGTTATTTGTCCCCAGAAATTGCCCAACAGATGGCGCTGAGTCAGTTTAATCCTGCCGATGAAAACCCGTTTAAGTCTTTGTCCGAGCGCGAGTTACAGATCATGTTGATGATCACCAATGGCGAGAAGGTTAACGATATTTCTGAGCAACTGAACTTAAGTCCTAAAACCGTTAACAGTTACCGTTATCGTTTATTTGCTAAGCTGGGGATCAGTGGTGATGTCGAACTAACGCGGTTAGCTATTCGCTATAAGATGTTGGATGCTGGCCATTTTTAATGGAAAGTGGATTGCGTTGGTCGATGACTTTAATCTAGCGAGTTCTTGGGTTATATGTTCTTATGTTGTTTGTGTTAAGTCTCCAAAACTGTGGGTGTGAATGATGTCTAATGAATTTAACGCCCAAAGTTTCTTACGTACTGTTTCATCCTCTGCTGGGGTTTATCGCATGTATGACGTCAAGAATGACGTCATTTATGTGGGTAAAGCCAAAGATCTTAAAAAACGGCTCACCTCGTATTTTCGTAAAAACCTCGGTAATGTTAAGACCCAAGCCTTAGTTTCACATATTCACCATATTGATGTGACGCTGACCCACAGTGAAACAGATGCTCTGTTGCTTGAGAATGATTACATCAAGCAATACATGCCAAAATACAATGTGTTATTGCGTGATGACAAATCTTATCCTTACATCTTATTAAGCCAGCACGAACATCCAAGGCTCGCCTATCATCGCGGTCCGCAGCGGGAAAAAGGCCACTATTTTGGTCCTTATCCCAATGGCGGTGCTGTGCGTGAAAGCCTGCATTTGATGCAGAAGCTGTTTCCTATTCGTCAATGTGACGATCTTTACTACAAATCGCGCTCACGCCCTTGTTTGCAATATCAACTGTCTCGCTGTAGTGCGCCCTGCGTGGGCAAAGTCAGTAACGCTGATTATGATGAGCAAGTGAAATTAGCCAGCCTGTTTTTAAAGGGGAAAGATCAGCAAGTGATCAGCGCCTTGGTTGATAAAATGGAACTTGCGGCCGAGCAGCAGGCCTATGAACAGGCTGCACGATTTCGCGATCAGATCATGGCGCTGCGTAAAGTTGCCGAGCAACAGGAAGTCTCTAATAATAAAGGTGATATGGATGTTATTGGGGTGCATTATGCGTCGGGCATCGCCTGTTTTCACCTGCTATTTATCCGCGAAGGTAAAATTTTTGGCAGTCGTAGTTATTATCCTTCAGTGCCGGCCCAAACTGATATGGATGAAGTGCTGAGATCCTTTATTCTACAGTTTTATTTAAATGCAGATATTCAACGCACTATTCCAAAAGAAGTGGTGATTAGCCATAGTTTTGAAGAATTACATGAACTTGAAGCGGCGATTTCAGAGGCGCTAGATAAAAAGTTTTCGATTAAGACCAATGTTCGCGCCGACAGGGCGAGCTTCTTACGTTTAGCCGTGACTAATGCGACGAATGCAGTGGTTACGCGCCTATCCCATAAGAACACCGTCGAACAGCGTTTTGTGTTACTCGAAGAAATCTTAGAGTTGAGTGGGCCTATCCAGCGGATGGAATGTTTCGATATCAGTCATACCATGGGGGAGAGCACCGTTGCCTCCTGTGTGGTATTTAATCGAGAAGGGCCGCATAAAGGCGAGTATCGTCGTTATAATATCGAGGGTATTACACCGGGTGATGATTATGCGGCAATGAAGCAAGCGGTAAGTCGCCGTTTCGATAAGATTGAGGCAGGCGGTAAAATCCCTGACATTCTGTTTATCGATGGTGGACTCGGGCAGTTGCGTATTGCCCAAAAGATAGTGGATGAAAAGTTTGTTCATTTGGATAAAGCGCCGCAGCTTATTGGGGTGGCGAAAGGTGAGGGCCGTAAACCTGGGCTTGAAACCTTGATCTTAGGGGATACCGAAACCAGCTTTTCCCTCGAAGGGGATTCGCCAGCACTGCACCTTATCCAACATATTCGTGATGAATCCCATCGATTTGCAATCACTGGCCACCGTAACCGTCGCCAGAAAACCCGTAATACTTCAACACTGGAATCGATTCCTGGTATTGGTCCTAAACGTCGTAAAGCTTTGTTACAGCATTTAGGAGGCTTGCAGGAAGTGAAAGGGGCAAGTGTGGCGGAATTAGTCAAAGTACCAGGGATCAGCATAGAAATGGCACAAACCATTCATGATGCATTGCGAGGGTGATAAAATTAAGGCAAGATTGGCGCTGCTTTTGACTAACTGGTTTGATCATGCCGTTTAACTTACCTATAGCATTAACTCTTTTCAGGCTTTTTTTACTGCCCATTTTTGTGGTGCTGTTTTATTTACCCTATGACTGGACCCCTTTTGTTGCCGCATTTACCTTTTGGCTCGCGGCGTTAACGGATGCATTAGATGGTTATGCTGCCCGTAAATTGAAACAATTAACTCGTTTTGGCGCTTTTCTAGACCCAGTCGCTGATAAGTTGATGGTGATTACAGCTTTAGTTTTGTTGGTCGATCAATACGCGAATATCTGGTTGACATTGCCCGCCCTGTTTATGATTGGTCGTGAGATTGTCATTTCAGCGTTGAGGGAATGGATGGCTGAAATTGGTAAACGTGGTACTGTCGCCGTGTCTTGGATTGGTAAATATAAGACGGCTGCGCAAATGGTGGCAATTATTGGGCTGATTTGGCAATACAATCCTTTAATGACGAATGCCGCATTTGTACTGTTATATATCGCCGCTGTATTAACGTTTTGGTCAATGATGAGTTACATTTTAGCCGCTTGGAAAGATCTTACCGCTGAATAGTGCAATAAAAAATCAAAGAGATTATTTAGTGTGCAAGCAGTAAGTTATCGATAAAACAGCGGTTGACACTGGGTGGTAAATCGGTAGAATGCCACCCCGTAGACAAGAGGCAATGTGCAAACAAAGTCTTAACGTTATCAAATATTGATGTTTGATATTAGCTAGGTAATAAAGTGAAATGCTTTGTTTATTTGAGTGAATAGTAAAACAAGATGCGACATTAGCTCAGTTGGTAGAGCGATACCTTGCCAAGGTATAGGTCATCGGTTCGAACCCGATATGTCGCTCCAATATTTTTAAAGTCTAATTCTACTCAACATGAGTTAGCAACTATGGCGCGATGGCAGAATGGCTATGCTGCGGATTGCAAATCCGTCGATCTCGGTTCGACTCCGGGTCGCGCCTCCATAGATTAAAGTATTAATGACACGATTCCCGTCGTTAATATCAAGAGTTTGCCCGAGTGGTGGAATCGGTAGACACAAGGGATTTAAAATCCCTCGCTGGTAACAGCGTGCCAGTTCAAGTCTGGCCTCGGGTACCATTATTTTGATAGTGATGGTAAAAATAAAGTCAGAATCTTCAATAGGCTTTATTAAATAGATTTATTAGTGTTAAGTGTTAATGATGTAGAGTTAATAATATTTTTGACATGATTCCCGTCATGAATATTCAGCGTTTGCCCGAGTGGTGGAATCGGTAGACACAAGGGATTTAAAATCCCTCGCTGGTAACAGCGTGCCAGTTCAAGTCTGGCCTCGGGTACCAAAAAAGAAAAAGCCTCGATATTTATATCGAGGCTTTTTTGCATTTAGATTTCTACTTTTAGTCGGCATTCTTCGTGAGGGGTTTAAGGTCAAACTTGACTGACGCACTTAACTTACTGCTTACTTTAGTTCGCAGAGGTCCTTGCGGCGACGCACATCAGGAGAGGCTAATAACCCTAAAATCACACAATAGTGCTACGTTTTAAGCTGATAGTGTCATTTTGAAGTAAGCCAGCAGTTATGCTGGCAGAGAAGTCGAGCGATAAGGTATGGGATTATGTTTGCTGAAAAGCAGGTCGTGAGTTTTTAGCCTTGGCTTGTTCTATTTATGCTAGAGATAAAACCTATAAATAGTAAGCCTATAAATAAAATCCTAGGTATAAAAAAGCGCCAGTAAAAACTGGCGCTTTTATTCATTTACTCGGTCAGTTTATGCTTGTTAGACAGTGATACTAGTGAATATTAGCTTATTGCCAATCATCGCTATTCCAGCGGTACAGCCAAGTCGCTGCAAGTGGTTTATCGTCTTTCTTAAGCTGTATTCTCAGTTCGGCTACATTGGTACTTTCTGGTTCGAAGCTGATAAATACTCGAGCGCCATTGATGTCTGGGTGGGCGACAATCCGAGACGACAGGATTTTACCTTTGCTGATGCTGGCATCGATGATAATTTTATCAATATCTTGCGGCTTGATGTTACTGAAATCGATAAGTAATTCTTTGCCTTTTGCTAAGACTTGCCCCTTAGTACTGCGGACAACACGTGCTTTTGACGCCGTAGAAGGGCTGTCGTTTGAGGCCGTTATGCGATAGGAGTATTTATAGGGCTGATCCTTTTTCAGTCCGCCTTGCGGCTCCCAATAGGCAACTATGTTGTCGTTGGTTTCAGCATTAGAGGGAATTTCAAGCAACACCAGTTGGCCTTTGCCCCAATCATTGAGGGGTTCAATCCATGCTGAAGGTCGAAGTTGATAGTTTGCACTCAGATCTTGATAGTCTTCAAATTTACGATGGCGCTGGATAAGACCAAACCCCTTTATATCTTCATCGCCAAAAGCACTGATCTGCAGTTTGTTAGGATTATTTAATGGGCGCCATAGGCGTTCGCCATTACCGCGATCGATTTGTAGGCCATCGGAGTTATGTACTTGTGGGCGGTAATCGGGTTTATCTGAGTTATCGAGTCCGCCAAAGAGGAACATAGAGGTCAGCGGTGCAAGACCCACATGCTGGATATCTTTGCGTGGGAATAAGGTTACATCCACTTCGACACGTGATGGTGAACCGGGATAAATACCAAAACGATAGGCGCCAGTGACACTTTGGCTATCTAGCAGAGCATGAACCACGATTGCCGTCTGATATTTAGATGGGCGCTCAACCCAGAAACGCTTAAACAGGGGATATTCTTCACCTTTTGGCTGGGCGACATCAATCGCTAAACCACGATTAGATAAGCCATAGGTTTGCCCTTTAGAGAGCACGCGAAAATAGCTTGCACCTTGAAACATGATGAATTCATCTTTTATTTCATCATCATTGATAGGGTAATGTAAACGCACACCCGCGTATTGGCCCACTTGAGTGATGAGTTTTTCAATGGTGTCGTTAGGGACATCGAACGAAGCTTCTGTTAGCTCAATTGGAATAGCTTTGCTGTTTTCGACCACGTCGATATCGACAAGGTTTTTATAGAGAAAGCCTGGAGCAAAAAGTTGTACCGAAAATTTGGTCGGTGTTCCACCCCAAATCGCGGCATTTTCTTGGTAATTGATTTTGCCATAGGTCGCGAAATCGAGATCAACCAGTTCTTTAGGTGCTTTTTTCGCTTCTTTAAATGGTTTTTGCGACAGTTGTTGAGCGAGTTCAATAACTGTGTCTTGGGAGAATTTTTTAGATTTCTTCTCTGGTGCAGGCGTTGGTGTTGTCTCTGCCGCTGCGGCATTGACGTTGTTTATGCCGACGACATAGACGATGGCGGTCAAGATGACAAAAGGTAGTTTTTTGAGTAATGCCGGATAACCGGTAGGGTAATTCATCATAAGATTCATTCGCAAAATGGAAACTCCTTACTAAAATGACGCTGATTCATAGGCACAATGTATGCTTCAGTCTATCTAATCCCTAAATATTAATAACTTGTCTGCTATAAAATCCTCAGTCGTGGGATTCGAGTAGCTGAGGTGAGGGATAATTTTACCTGCGTAGCTAGAGATTTGTAACATAAATTATGCTTGGCGCTACTTTAGGTGCCGTTCTCAATACTTTGCGGTGTGATTTTACGATAAGTAATCGTAATTGGTACTGCAGTAAAAACTGTCTTGGCTGAGCTAACACTGTTCTCATTGAATTCAGTGGCGTTTTTACACAAAATTGGCGCAGTTGAATCGAGAGTGTTAATTAAAAGCTTACAATATCAAATGGTTAATCTTAATTATTGCTAATGAGTGATTCAGGCTCACGGTGTTAACTGTGAGCCCATTTAGATATGCTAACGTGGATATTAGGACTTGAGTAAGTGCGATAGGTCACTGCCCACAGGAATTAGGATCTCTTGCTGCTCACCACAGAATAAATACGCAGGTTTGTCACCTAAGAGTGATAGTGTGTCTCCTTGTCGCCACAAAGCTGAGCCTTCAACTATGCCGATCACTGGGGTTAATGGGTCGACTTTAGTGAATTCTAATAACCGTTGGGCACGGGTTTCACCATTGTGGCCCGGTGCTTGGTAATTGGAATAGTGTGGATTGAGCTGGAACGGCACTAAGTTTAATGCGTTGAACGAAGGCGGTTCGATGATCGGCATATCATTAGTGGTGCGAATACTCAGTCCCGATACGTTTGAACCCGCGCTCCAGCCGATATAAGGTTTACCAAGGGCGACTTGCTCACGAATAAGCGCGACCAGATCATAATGATATAGTTGGTGTAACAGGTGAAAGGTGTTACCCCCACCGATTAAAATTCCATCGGCATCTTTTATTGCTTGTTTAGGGTCTGGATGCTGATGAATGCCACTGATATCGAGTTCAAGCTCAGCTAGCCCAGTCACGACAGACGCTAAATAAGTGTCATAACTCATGCTAATCCCTGCATAGGGGATAAAAATCCATTTTTGTGCGTTGGCGGTAAGCGGTTTAATAAAAGGGATCGCGTGGGCAAGATAAGACGTATCACCGACACGAGAGCTGCTCAGTAGTAGGGCGTTGATTGTCATTTTGTATCCTGAAATCTCGGAGTGTATTGGTATGTTAACAAAGATTAATTCCGATAAACATACAGAGTTAAAGCAGAATTGCGCCATAGCACGGCTAGCGGTGGTGTTTTTCAAGATAGTGATCCCCACCAAGATGGAGCGTTCTGGGCATTCTACTTCTGTGTGGTATCAATGCAAAAGTCAGAGATTGATGCGCCTTGAATTAAAGCTCTCAGAACGCGATGAAACTTGTATCTTGAGGTTGCTTGGGCATAAGTTTAAGTTTCGATTAATATACTTTCCCTAGACTCTCGGCCATGAAAGGCAGTGTCTATATACGAGAAAAATAACCTATTTTAAAAACTCTTTTCTTTTACCACTTGAATTTCGATGATTTGGACATATTATGTCTTTGAACAAAGTTAAATGGCCTATTCTTGCCCTAAAGGAGCTGAAATGAAGCGTATATTTCTATTGATTGCGACTAACCTAGCTGTGTTGCTAGTAGCCTCAATTGTGATGTCTATTCTAGGCGTGAACACGTCTACTATGGGTGGACTGCTGGTGTTCGCTGCCATTTTTGGATTCGGTGGGGCCTTTATCAGCTTAGCCATTTCAAAATGGATGGCGAAAAAGACCATGGGTTGTGAAGTCATCACTACCCCACGTGACAGTACCGAACGTTGGTTAGTGGAGACGGTTGCCCGTCAAGCTAAGCAAGCGGGGATTAAAATGCCAGAAGTGGCGATTTATCAATCGCCTGACATGAATGCGTTCGCTACTGGTCCAAGTAAAGACAATTCATTAGTGGCTGTGAGTACGGGTCTGTTATATGGCATGAGCCAAGATGAAATTGAAGGTGTATTAGCCCACGAAGTGAGCCACGTTGCTAACGGTGACATGGTGACCTTGACACTGATCCAAGGTGTGGTTAACACGTTCGTGATCTTCGCGGCCCGTGTGGTTGCTGGCATTATCAACAACTTCGTGTCGAGCAATGATGAAGAAGGCGAAGGTTTAGGCATGTTTGCTTACATGGCCGTTGTTTTCGTATTGGATATGTTATTCGGTATCTTGGCTTCAATCATCGTCGCTTACTTCTCACGTATTCGTGAGTACAAAGCCGATGAAGGCGCGGCCCGTTTAGCGGGTAAAGGCAAGATGATTGCTGCGCTTGAGCGTTTACGCCAAGGCCCTGAAAGTACGGCTATGCCTGCACAAATGTCAGCCTTCGGTATTAACGGCAAACGTTCAATGGCAGAAATGATGATGAGTCATCCTCCATTAGAGAAACGTATTGCTGCGTTAAGAGCGAGCTAATAAAGAGTGAGTTAACTCTTAAATGTTAAATGTGAGTGCTTAAGATTCACTTGATATTAGATTGAAGGCTTTTAACATCGGGCTCAAACTTTGGTTTGAGCCCGATTTTTTATGCCTGCAGCAAATTATGCTGCGCGGTTGCCGCAAGGGCACGGTAAACCAGTGTCGTTTGTTTTGCTTTGATATTCCAATGCTGCCAAAACAGCGGCACGCGCATGCGCCGTTCAGGGGTGATCTCAATCAGTATCCCTTTATCGATTAATGGTTTAGCTTGTAAATGCCCAACGAGCCCATAACCTAAACTCAAGTTAATCGCTTCTAAAAAGCTCTCGGAAGAGGGGATAGTATGTTGCCACCATTGCCCTGGCGTCATATTGAAATACTGGGCGAGAAACTTCTCATGCAACTTATCTTTGGTGGAGAACACTACTGCAGGCGCCTTTGCTAACTGAGCTTGGTTGATGGTGTTGAATGACGAGGTGTTACTAAATGGTAAGGTTCCGCTAAATGATGGAGTATCGCTCAGATCGCTAAAATAGCGTGCGGCAAATTCGGGCGTGGCCACACACAAATATTCCATGGTGCCTAAAAACTCACTGCTGCAACCCGCCATCGGCACTTCGGTTGTGGTGACACATCCGACCGCTTCACCATTTTTCAATAGATGATGGGTGTAAGACTCATCATCGACAATTAATTCCAATAACCAAGCGTGGCGACTGAACATGCCTGCTAGCGCAGGTAAAAACCACGTGGCCAAACTGTCGGCATTTACAGCGATGCGCACTGTGGTTGGATGGTTGGGATCGTCGGCGTCCATCTCAGCTCTTAATTCACTTTCGAGTAATTGTACCTGTGAATAGTGACGCAGCAGGCGCTTACCTGTGGGCGTTGCGACCACAGGATTGGAGCGAATAAGCAGTGACTGACCGACTTTTTCTTCAAGTTGTCGAATGCGCTGTGATACAGCCGACTGGGTGATGTGCAGCACTTTGGCTGCGCGGTCGAAACCGCCTTCCGAGACCACAACGGCGAGCGCTTTGAGATTCGCGTATTCCAGCATAGTCATCCTCAAATGAGTGTGTTTGGACCATTATTAATTTTACTTATGATACATAAAAAACATTAGTTATATTAATTTTGTTGTTTTGACTATGCTAGCGCCTTCTTTGAACATGAGAGGTGGTTATGCAAGCGGCATTTATACAGGGTATGGGGATTGGTGGGAGTTTGATTATTGCTGTGGGCGCGCAAAATGCCTTTGTGCTCAAGCAAGGCATCAAGCGCTCATACCCGTTACCGATTGCCTTGCTCTGCTCTATTATTGATGCGCTGATGATCACTGCGGGTGTCGCGGGGCTAGGACATATTATTGAGTCGTTTCCCACTATTAAGCATGTGGCGAGTTTCGGTGGTGCTGCGTTTCTACTCTGGTATGGTGCGAATGCGCTAAAGGCGTCGTTTGTGGCTAAGGGCATTGAGATGGATCAGGCCGATAATGCGGATACATTTAAGAAAGCCGTACTGACGACGCTTGGGATCAGTTTACTTAATCCGCATTTGTATCTTGATACTGTGGTGTTGCTCGGCAGCATTAGCACTCAATTTGATGATTTCGATCGGCCTTGGTTTGGCGCGGGTGCCGTACTGGCATCATTTATTTGGTTTTTTGGCTTAAGTTTTGGTGCGCGTTTGTTAGCGCCTATTTTTACTCGCCCAGCGGCATGGCGTTATCTTGACCGTTTTATTTGGTTAACCATGTGGAGCATTGCCGCTGCGATTATTTGGCCCTATGTGGCAGGATAACCGGTGTTGGGATGCCATAGAATACGGGCATAGCTGAATACTTTTGCGGTTTTTTTGCTCGGTTAGAACGTATCTTGTGATATGAAAGTGAAAATTTTTCATGAAAAAGGTCCTGATTTCAGGACCTTTTCGTTATCGATTGCCGATTATTTATTCAGGCTACCAAGATCAACTGACAACGTTTACACTTTTGTGCCGATTAAAGCAGCAGCTTGAAGCCTTGTATTCGTCGTCATATTAGTCATTAACCCGCGATTTGCGCGAGTACGACTTCATGGTGATCTTTGGTTTTAAACTTATCGAATACGTGGGCGATGGTGCCGTCGGTATTGATAAGGAAGCTTAATCTGTGGATGCCATCATAGGTTTTTCCCATGAATTTCTTTTCACCCCAGACCCCAAAAGCGTCGGCGACACTGTGGTCTTCATCGCTCAGCAAAGTGAAGTTGAGTGCTTGTTTCTCTGCAAATTTAGCCAGTTTAGCCACAGGATCTGGGCTAATGCCAAATACAGTGACATTATGACTATCGAGCTCGGCTTTACTGTCACGCAGACCGCAGGCTTGAACTGTGCAACCCGGCGTTGATGCTTTCGGGTAAAAATACACTAAAACAGGGCCTTGCTTAAGGCTGTCTGCCAGTGATACTGAGTTACCATGTTGATCTTGCAGTGTAAAGTGAGGCGCTTTTGCCCCAGCCGTTAAGGTATTCATCTATTATCCTCTGTCCTCTAAGATGGCAGTGCCTTCCATACGACGAATAGTACAATCTAAGGTCATATCTTGGGCGAGCTGATAGATACTCTGTTCGAGCTTTTCTAGTTCAACTTTTTCAGGAATATTAATGGTTAGCGACACATTTTGTGTTTGTTCACCACCGGGGAGTTCCTCAGAGAATGAACGTACTGCGGCAAGATCTAATGACCTGTCAGCAAGGAACTGGGTAATGCGTTTAATGGTGCCGCGTTGGTCTTTACCCGTGAAGCGTACTTCGAGGCGAGAAAGGTAGTTTTGTGGTGTGTGTTTAGAGGTGCGTTTCATCACCGTCAGCAGTTCTAATTCAACGCTGAGACTGGGGAACATACTTTCAATTTTCGTTATTGATGCCCACGAGCCAGACAACATCATAATCAGGGTAAATTCGTTACCAAATAATGCCATACGGCTGTCGACGATATCGCAGTCACAGTCACTGGCAAGTCGAGCTAGTTTACTTACAAGTCCAGGACGGTCGAGACCCATCGCTGTTACGACCAGGAAATTGGTCATGAATTTTCCTCACTTTTTCGATATCATAGAGCGAAAACTCAGGGTTAAAGCTGAGTTTTTGTGCGGGATGTAATGCTACCATAACTAATTCAATTTGAGAGCCCCGTTAATGCTTGTCATTAGTGGTTGGCATCAGTACCATAGCGAATCCTGAAATCTTGGGGAAAGTCAGATGATAAACGGAAGCATCGTAGCCTTAATCACGCCAATGAACAGTGATGGCTCAGTAGATTTTGCAAGTCTTGAAAGGTTAGTCGAATTCCATATTGACCAAGGCACAGATGCCATTGTGGCCGTTGGTACTACTGGCGAGTCAGCGACTCTGCCTATGCCTGAGCATGTAGCGGTCGTTTCACAAACCGTTAAATTTGCTGCGGGACGTGTTCCTGTCATTGGTGGCAATGGCGCCAATGCCACATCTGAAGCCGTTGAGCTCACCAAGTCCTTATCTAAGGTGGGTGTTGCCGCTATGCTTGGCGTAACGCCATATTATAATAAGCCAACGCCTAAGGGATTGATTGCGCATTATAAAGCCGTGGCCGCTAGCACAGATATTCCACAAATTCTTTATAATGTTCCAGGTCGTACTGCCGTTGATATGCTGCCAGAAACTGTTGCCGAGCTTGTTAGCGTAAGCAACATTATTGGTGTAAAAGAGGCGACCGGTGACTTATCCCGTGTAAAACGTCTGCGCGAACTGTGCGGCGATGATTTCCTCTTGTATAGCGGTGATGATGCCACTGCCAGAGAGTTTTTACTCTTAGGTGGAAATGGCGTAATTTCTGTTGCTAACAACATAGTACCAAAGGCTTTTAAAGCTATGTGTGATGCGGCGCTCGCGGGCCATGCCGAGCTGGCTCAGAGCATAGATACCCCGCTGCGCGGTTTGTATAGCACACTGTTTTGTGAAGCCAACCCTATCCCAGTAAAATGGGCTGCCCATCGTATGGGTTTGATTGAATGTGGCCATATTCGTTTACCTTTGACTGAACTTTCTGAGCAATGTCATGGTCTGTTGATAGAAGCAATGACTCGTGCCCAGATAGAGGTTAAATAATTAATGTTAAAGAAAGTCACTCCACTGATCTTAGTTGCTGCTGTTGCAGCCTGTAGTTCGCCACTTGATCGCCGCCAAGCGAATGGTACTGAAGACTATGTTCAGGCCGAGCAAGCGCCTTTGCTTAAGATCCCCGCGGGATTAAAAACGCCACCCTACAATAAAGAATTCGATGTACCAGCACTGGGTTCTAAAGTGAATGCTTCGCTGTATGGCAAAAACTTAGATATCCGTCCGCCACTGCAAGTACTGCCAATGGCGGAAGGTACTCATGTGGAAGAGGGCAGTGACAACATTAAAATCGTAGTTGAATCCATAGACAATGCTGTGGATTTGAAACAAGAAATCTTCACAAACTTAGATGGTTTCTTTGCTCAAAAAGGTATTGCTGTTCGTAGCCGTGATTTTGACAAAGGCAACGTAGAAACCGATTGGATTGAAAGCCGTGAAGTGATTGAATCGAGCATGTGGGGTGCGGATAAAGTTTATCTATTGCGCCAACGCTATCGTTTTGACGTGGAAACGCGTCCACATGGTCGCACTGCCAATATCGTTATTCACTTAGTTGAACACGAAGAGTTCTACGACGATAAAGCGCAACAAGTTTTATTAAGCGGTGAAGATAAGCAAAGATACACTATTGATATGCTGAACAGCGCCATTGCGTATATCAGCGTTAAGCGCGACCAAGCGATCCAATCGAATCGTTTGAAGCAAACCTTAGGTATTAATGTTGATCTCGTAACGCCTGAAGAAGGTAAAGCTTACTGGTCTGCTAAAGCCTCTTACAAGCAAGTGTGGGATCGTCTACGCATAGTGCTACCAGAAATGGGCTTTGAAATTGCCGATATGGATAGTGCTAAAGGATTGTACTTTATCAAGTTTGACGATAACTCTGGTTTCTGGAGTTCATTGTGGGGCGAAGATAAGTTAGCACTGAAAGAAGGTAGCTACCGTTTACTGCTTGAAGATGGTGATACTCCAGAAGAAACGAAAATCTTCCTTCGCGATAACGAAGATCAGCCATTAAGCGATGAAGTAGTTAGTAATGTGTACCAGTCACTGTCAAACCTGATGAAAGAAGAACGTCAAATACGTTAATTTCAGCAGTTGACTAGAAAAGGGCGAATTATCGCCCTTTTTTATTGGCTGCGATTTGAGTTTTAAGCTGGGAGTTGTCGATTATCTAGGCGATCTGTGTTTCAGGATTTAATTATCTATATACCAATTTTTTTCAAATGGTTTTAGTGATAAATGTTGATTTAGTGGTGATAAGTAAAATTAATCACTTAACAACCTTGTTATCGTACTGCATTCTGGCAACTCAACCATTGATATCGCCAAAGACACTTAATCATACATATTTTGCGCTATCAGCGTAATTTGTAAGAAAAAGTAAAACGTATTGATGCGATGATGTGAGTGAGTAAACTAGCCGTCATTAATGCGAGTCATTCCTTGGAAGCCCGATGAAAAAAATTATTCTAATAATCGCCCTATTGGCCGCGGCATGGTTTGGATACCAAGCCATGCAACCGCAAGAGATTGCTGCAGCCCAGATTAAACTCATACCTAATGTAGTGATTGCCACTGCCGCTATGGCGCCCATTCGCGATGAAGTTGAAGCTATTGGTAGCAATAAAGCCACAGAATCTGTAACGATAACGCCTAAAGTTACCGACATGGTGATAGCGCTTAAATTTGACGACGGCGATATCGTTAAAAAGGGCGAGTTATTAGTCCAACTGCAAAATGCTGAGCAGATCGCTAAGGTTAAAGCCGCGCAAGTCAAAGTCAGTGATAATCAACGTGAATTAGCTCGGATCAGTTCGTTGGTGACTAGCCGCACTGTGGCCGAGTTAGAACGCGACAGATTACAAACCCTTATTGATACCACCCGTGCCGAGCTCGAACAGGCGCAATCATCACTCAATGATCGCAGTATTCTGGCACCTTTTAATGGTCGTTTAGGCTTACGTCAAATCAGTGTCGGCAGCTTAGTGTCACCCGGCACTGTGATTACGACATTGGATGATATTTCTACCATTAAGCTCGATTTTTCAGTGCCAGAGCGCTTTATTCAAGATTTAGAGCCAGGTAAAAAGGTGGAAGCCAAAGCGGTCGCTTTCCCTGATGCGACTTTCAAAGGTGTGGTGACATCGATTGATAGCCGCGTGAATCCAACCACGCGCACAGTGATCGTTCGCGCCGAAATCCCCAATCCTGAGCTGCGTTTATTACCGGGCATGTTGATGAAGGTCAAACTCATCAAGCGTAGCCGCGAGGCCTTGATGTTGCCTGAATCTGCCATTATCCCGATCCAAAACAGCCATTATGTTTACAGCGTCAATGCTGACAAGGTGATTGAACGTAAACAAGTCACTATTGGGATTCGCACCCGTGGCTGGGTGGAGATCTTAGACGGTTTAGCCTTGGGCGAAAACGTGGTGATCCGCGGCTTACTGAAAGTTCATCCTGGGGATAAAGTGCAAACTGAGTTCGCGGAAAAGTTTAGTTATCTTGCCGATACGAACGCGGAGCCAAGTGTATGATCCTTACTGATCTCTCGGTCAAACGTCCCGTATTTGCCTCAGTGATCAGCTTGCTGCTGGTCGCTTTCGGGCTTGTCTCCTTTGATAAATTACCCCTGCGTGAATACCCAAACATAGATCCGCCAGTGGTATCTATCGACACGAATTACCGCGGTGCCAGTGCTGCCGTGGTGGAAAGCCGCATTACCCAATTGATTGAAGACAGGATCAGTGGCGTCGAAGGCATTCGTCACGTGAGTTCATCGAGCAGTGATGGCCGCTCATCAGTTACCTTAGAGTTTGATATTAGTCGTAATATTGAAGATGCAGCTAACGATGTGCGCGACAGGATCTCAGGTTTACTCGACAATTTACCCGATGAAGCTGATCCCCCAGAAGTACAAAAGGCCAATGGCAGTGATGAAGTGATCATGTGGCTCAATCTTGTGTCAGATCAAATGACGACCCTAGAATTGACCGATTACACCAACCGTTATTTGTCGGACCGCTTTTCGGTGGTCGATGGTGTGGCGCGGATGCGTATTGGTGGCGGTAAGGTTTACGCCATGCGCGTTTGGCTTGACAGACAAGCCTTGGCCTCTCGCAGTTTAACGGTTGCCGATGTTGAGGCCGCGCTCAGAGCTGAGAACGTCGAGTTACCTGCAGGTTCGATAGAGTCGAAGGAGCGGCACTTTACAGTGCGACTGGAGCGGGGTTATCGCACTGCCGAAGATTTCGCAAACTTAGTGATCACCCAAGGGGAAGACGGTTATTTAGTCAAACTGAGCGATGTCGCGCGGGTGGAAATTGGCTCTGATGAAGAGCGGATTATGTTCCGTGGCAACAAAGAGGCAATGATAGGTTTAGGCGTGTCTAAACAGTCAACCGCCAATACGTTAGAAGTGGCGCGCGCAGTGAACGCGCTGGTTGACAAAATCAACCCGACCTTGCCAGCGGGCATGTCGATTAAACGCAGTTACGATAGCTCAGTGTTTATCGAAGCCTCGATTAAAGAAGTGTATCAAACCCTGTTCACTGCGATGATTTTAGTGATTATCGTGATTTATTTGTTCCTTGGCAGTGTGCGCGCTATGTTGATCCCCGCGATCACTGTGCCAGTGTCTCTGCTCGGCACCTTTATTGTGCTATATGCGCTAGGTTATACCATTAACCTCTTGACCTTATTGGCGATGATCCTCGCCATCGGTATGGTGGTGGATGATGCGATTGTGATGCTGGAAAACATTCATAGACGTATCGAAGAAGGAGATTCACCACTCAAAGCTGCTTTTCTCGGTGCGCGTGAAGTGGCTTTTGCTGTTATCGCGACCACACTCGTGTTGGTCGCGGTCTTTATGCCAATCACTTTCCTTGAGGGTGATTTAGGTAAACTCTTTAAAGAGTTTGCCGTGACCATGAGTGCGGCCGTGCTGTTCTCTAGCCTAGTGGCGCTCACACTCACGCCCATGATGTGCTCTAAGTTGCTTAAGCCGAGCTCGCAGGATTCTTGGTTGGTACGTAAGGTCGACGGCATAATGACAAAAGTGTCAAACCGGTATCAATTGTCCTTAAAATCCGCCATGGCTCACCCGATATTGGTGTCGATTCTGGTGTTAGTCGCATTAGGCTCTAGTGTCTATTTAGTCCAAAAAGTACCGCAAGAATTTGCGCCACAGGAAGACCGTGGTTCGTTATTCTTGATGGTCAACGGGCCACAGGGCGCGAGTTACGAATACATAGAATCCTATATGAATGAAGTGGAAAACCGCTTGATGCCATTGGTCGAAACGGGTGATATCAAACGTCTGCTCATTCGTGCCCCCCGTGGCTTTGGCCGCGCGGCGGATTTCTCTAACGGTATGGCAATCATAGTACTGGAAGATTGGGGCAAACGTCGTCCAGTAAAGGAAGTTATCGTCGACATTAATAAGCGTCTTGCCAATCTCGCCGGGGTGCAAGCGTTCCCTGTAATGCGCCAAGCCTTTGGTCGCGGCGTAGGTAAACCTGTGCAATTTGTGATTGGTGGACCTAGCTACGAAGATCTTGCCCGCTGGCGCGATATCATGATGCAAAAGGCGGCACAGAATCCCAAATTATTGGGATTAGATCATGATTATAAAGAGACTAAGCCTCAACTTCGTGTCGTCATCGACAGAGACAGAGCGGCGAGCCTTGGAGTGTCGATTTCAAATATTGGCCGTACGTTGGAATCCATGTTGGGCTCACGCTTAGTGACGACGTTTATGCGTGACGGTGAAGAATACGATGTGATCGTTGAAGGCGAGCGCGATAATCAAAATACGGCGGCGGATCTGCAAAATATCTATGTTCGATCCGAGCGCAGTCAGGAGCTTATTCCGCTGTCTAACTTAGTGACTGTGGAGGAGTTTGCCGACGCCAGTTCGCTGAACCGTTACAACCGTATGCGCGCGATCACCATAGAAGCCAGTTTGGAAGATGGTTATAGTCTAGGTGAAGCCCTTGATTATATGAATCAATTGGCGCGTACCTATTTACCAGCGGAAGCGGTGATTAGCTACAAGGGCCAATCCCTCGATTATCAAGAGTCGGGTAGCTCTATGTACTTCGTATTCATCCTCGCACTGGGGATTGTATTCCTCGTGCTTGCGGCGCAGTTTGAGAGTTATATCCACCCTGTGGTGATCATGCTTACTGTGCCGCTGGCTACCGTCGGTGCATTAATTGGTTTGTGGCTTACGGGGCAGAGTCTTAATATTTACAGTCAGATAGGCATTATTATGCTGGTCGGGTTAGCCGCGAAAAATGGCATCTTGATTGTCGAGTTTGCTAACCAATTGCGGGATAAAGGCGTTGATTTTGATAAGGCCATTATCCAAGCGTCAGCGCAGCGGTTACGGCCTATCTTAATGACAGGGATCACCACTGCTGCTGGCGCCGTGCCATTGGTATTGGCGGTAGGCGCGGGTGCTGAAACTCGTTTTGTGATTGGTGTAGTGGTGTTGTCGGGGATTTTACTGGCAACCTTATTCACTATCTTCGTGATCCCCGCCGCTTATGGACTCTTTGCCCGCAACAGCGGATCGCCCGAAGCTATCGCCCAACAGTTAGAAAAAGAATTAGCCCAAGACTAACGCCTCGTGCAGGTTGATGTTGAAAGCATACATATAGGCGCTTGGTATTCATCAAGCGCCTTATTTTTCGCCATTCGAACCTCGTTTTAGCCCTTGCCCTTGAAAAGCAAATTTGGAGCCCCATTTAGTAAACACTAAGCGTTACTTTTACCAAATTGCGTAACAAATAAAGGAAAATTTCATGTCACAACAAGAAACTCATGGTTTTCAAACAGAAGTCAAACAGCTGTTGCATTTGATGATCCATTCTTTGTATTCCAACAAAGAAATTTTCTTGCGTGAACTGGTCTCCAACGCTGCGGATGCGGCGGACAAGCTGCGTTATCTGGCGTTGACCAATGACGCACTCTATGAAGGCGACGGTGAACTGCGAGTCCGTATCAGTGCCGATAAAGAGAAAGGCACTGTGACCATCGAAGACAACGGCGTGGGTATGACCCGCGACGGTGTGATTGAGCATTTAGGCACAATCGCGAAATCAGGCACCGCGGATTTCTTTAAGAATCTATCGGGCGAATCCTCAAAGGATTCACAGTTAATCGGTCAGTTCGGTGTCGGTTTCTATTCGGCTTTTATCGTGGCGAAAAAAGTCACTGTTCGCACTCGCGCTGCCGGTCATAAGGCCGATGAAGCCGTATTGTGGGAATCAGAAGGCGAGGGTAACTTCACCGTTGATACCATCACTAAGGCGAGCCGTGGTACTGAAATTACGCTGCACCTGCGTGACGAAGAAAAAGAATTTGCCGATGATTGGCGCCTGCGTTCGATCATCACTAAATACTCAGATCATATCTCTGTGCCAGTCGAAATGTGGCAAGAAGGTTCGCCAGAGCGTGATGGTCCTGATGGCGAAAAAATTCCTGCGACCGAAGGTCAATGGAAAGTCATGAACAAAGCCACGGCTTTGTGGATGCGCAATAAAGCTGACATCAGTGATGAAGAGTATCAAGAGTTTTACAAACACATTTCCCACGATTACACCGACGCACTACTGTGGAGTCATAATCGGGTAGAAGGTAAGCAAGAATACACTAACCTATTGTATATTCCTGCAAAAGCGCCTTGGGATATGTGGAATCGCGACCGTAAACACGGCCTAAAACTGTTTGTGCAACGTGTGTTCATCATGGATGACGCCGAGCAATTTATGCCATCTTATCTGCGCTTCGTGCAGGGCTTAATTGACTCAAACGATCTGCCGCTGAACGTATCCCGCGAAATTCTGCAGGATAACCACGTGACCAAAGCGATGCGTACTGGTATCACCAAACGTGTGCTTGGCATGCTGGAAAAACTGGCGAAAGACGATGCGGAAAAATATCAACAGTTCTGGGCTGAATTTGGGCAAGTGCTGAAAGAAGGGCCTGCGGAAGATTTCGCCAACCGTGAGCGTATTGCTGGCTTATTGCGTTTTGCCTCGACCCACACGGGCAGTGCTGCGCCGACTGTGTCACTTGATGACTACATCAGCCGCATGAAAGAAGGTCAAACTAAGATTTACTACATTGTTGCCGACAGCCATGAAGCCGCCGCTAACAGCCCACATTTAGAGTTGTTACGTAAGAAAGGCATTGAAGTCTTACTGATGTCAGAGCGTATCGACGAGTGGCTAATCAACCACTTAACTGAGTACAAAGAGAAACAACTGCACTCAGTGACCCGTGGTGATTTAGAACTTGGCGAGCTGGAAGATGCATCTGAAAAAGAAGCGCAAGAAAAGCTTGAGCAAGAATCGGTAGCTTTAGTTGAACGCATTAAAGCGGCATTAGGCTCAACCGTTGCGGATGTGAAAGTCACGTCACGCTTAACTGACACCCCAGCCTGTGTGGTGGCGGGTGAAGGCGAAATGTCGACTCAGATGATCAAGCTGATGCAAGCTGCGGGTCAACCTGTGCCAGAAGTGAAGCCGACATTTGAGATCAACCCAGCGCACCCATTAGTATCGCGCTTAAATGATCTTCAAGATGAAGCCGTCTTCGCGGATTGGTCAAATCTGCTGCTGCAACAGGCGCAATTATCTGAAAAAGGTAGCCTTGCGGACCCATCGGCCTTTATCAAGCTGATGAACCAAATGTTACTGGCTAACATGAAGTAAATGACTATCGGGGCCCTTCTTTGAACGGCCCCGATATTGTTTCTAGTGCAGGAAGAGTGGTTTGCGCCTAGCCTGTCACTCAATCCGTTAGCGGTAAGACTCGATTTTAAGACTTGGTTCTAACGCTTAGTTTTAAAAGAATAAGGCCTCCCATGATAGAGGCCTTAAATGTTAAGGGAATACTATGGATAATATCCTCAGTCTGACTAAAGACAATATTCAGCAAGTGGTTGACGCCTCGATGCAACAGATCGTGGTGTTAGCATTTTGGGCTCAGCCGCAGGAACAAAGTGTGGCTATGCTGCACACCTTAGAGCAAATTGCCGCGCAAAATGCGGGTCGATTCGTGCTCGCAAAAGTTGACTGTGAAGCCGAATTAGAAATTGCCAATTACTTTCGCATTCAAAGTCTACCGACCACGTTAGTATTGGATAAAGGTCAGCCTGTAGATGGTTTTGCTGGCCTGCAAGATGCGGCGCAAGTCACGGCTATGCTGGATAAATATTTACCGCCTATGTGGCAGTTACAGTTAGCACAGGCAAAAGCATTACTCGCCCTGAGTCAAGTTAGCGCAGAGGATCTTGCTACTGCGGCTGTGTTGCTTAAAGAAGCACATACAGGGTCAAATCAAGCGGGTGAGGTGAGTCTAGTGCTTGCCGATGTGTATCTGATGCAGGGCGAATTAGTGTTAGCACAAGCCATGCTTGAGAAGGTAGGGCTTGCTGACCAAGATGGTTACTACCAGAGTTTAAAAGCTAAGCTCGCACTTGCCTTAGATGCGGCGGATACCCCTGAAATTCGCGATTTGCAGCAAAAGTTTGAGCAAAATCCAACAGATTTAGTGTTATTACTCGAGCTGAGTAAGGCATTGCATGCTGCCCACCGCGATGATGAAGCATTAGAACTATTATTCGGTGTGCTCAGTAAAGATTTAGGTGCTGAAAATGGCACAGTAAAACAAGTATTTATGGAAGTATTAACGGCACTTGGCCAAGGTAATCCCATAGCCAATCAATACCGCCGTAAGCTCTATACTTTGCTCTATTAATGAAAAAAATCGCTTAGTAACCGCAGTTTATTTGCGGTTTCTGAGGCTAAAGTCGAAGCTAAAACCCTTCTCAATGGCGGCCAGATGTGCGAAGATCGCCGCCCTAAGAAGAATATCAATGCGAAAAGAGGACTCTTGAGATGCGCATTATCCTATTGGGCGCCCCAGGTGCCGGTAAAGGTACCCAGGCCCAGTTCATTATGGAACAGTATGGTATCCCACAAATTTCCACTGGTGATATGTTACGTGCCGCGGTAAAAGCGGGTACTCCACTGGGTTTGGAAGCGAAAAAAGTGATGGATGCTGGTCAACTGGTTTCTGATGATCTGATCATCGGTCTGGTTAAAGAGCGTATCGCACTGGAAGACTGTGTTAAAGGTTTCTTGTTAGACGGTTTCCCACGTACTATCCCACAGGCGGATGCGATGGCGGCAAACGGTATTAGCATTGATCACGTGATTGAAATCGACGTGCCAGACGAAGAAATCGTTAAGCGCATGAGCGGTCGCCGTGTTCACCCTGGTTCTGGCCGTGTTTACCATGTGGTTTTCAATCCACCTAAAGTGGAAGGTAAAGACGACGTGACGGGCGAAGATTTAGCTATTCGTCCAGATGATGAAGAAAGCACAGTGCGTAAACGCCTCGCGATTTATCACGAGCAAACTAAGCCGCTGGTTGAATACTACGGTAAAGTGGCTGCCGCTGGTCAAACTCAATACAACAAGTTTGACGGTACTCAATCGGTTGCGGCCGTGAGTGAGCAGTTAGCTAGGGTGTTGAAATAACCGAATAAAGGTTAATTTACGAGAACAAGTTCTCATATTAAGAAAAAGCCTGCTGATGCAGGCTTTTTTTATGGGTATCGCAATGTTAGCCTCCAAGTGAACTTTATTAACCATGAGCCTAACGTTGAATCCTTCCCCTGCTTTTGGTGTGTTATTGGTTAACCTCGGCACGCCTGATCAACCTAGTCCTAAGGCCGTTAAACGCTTTTTAAGGCAGTTTTTAAGTGATCCCCGTGTCGTTGATTTATCGCCGTGGATTTGGCAACCGCTGCTGAACGGCATTATCCTCAACACCCGCCCGGCGAAAGTCGCCAAACTCTACCAAAGCGTGTGGACGCAGGAAGGCTCGCCCTTGATGGTGATAAGTGCACGCCAAGCACAAAAGTTGGCGGTGGACTTAAGTGCAACCTTTAACCAGACCATTCCGGTTGAACTGGGTATGAGTTACGGCAATCCCTCCATAGATGCGGGATTTGAACGCCTGAAAGATCAAGGAGCAGAGCGTATTATTGTGCTGCCTTTGTATCCCCAATATTCCTGCTCGACGGTGGCAAGTGTGTTCGATGCCGTTGCCCGTTATCTTAAAACCGTGCGTGACATGCCGCAGGTTCGCTTTAATAAAGACTATTTTGACCATAGCGCTTATATTGCTGCGCTGGCACACAGTGTGACGCGCCACTGGAAAACCCATGGGCAGGCCGACAAGTTACTCTTGTCATTTCACGGTATTCCACTGCGTTATGTGAAAGAGGGCGATCCATACCGTGAGCAGTGTTTTGTCACGGCGAAACTGTTAGCGCAAAAACTGGCGCTTAGCGAGTCGCAATGGCAAGTGTGTTTCCAATCGCGCTTTGGCCGCGAAGAATGGCTCACGCCCTACGCCGATCAATTATTGGCCGAGTTACCTGCGCAAGGGATCAAAAGTGTCGATGTGATTTGCCCTGCGTTTGCGACCGATTGCCTCGAAACCTTAGAAGAAATCTCCATTGGTGCTAAGGAAACCTTTTTACATGCGGGTGGCAGCGACTATCGGTTTATCCCTTGTTTGAACGACGATGAGTTACACATTGAATTATTACGGCAATTAATCCAAGAACAAGCGGTATCTTGGGTATAGGAGCACTGGCTTCGAACTGATTTTGTGATAGAATCTGCGCCCTTCCGGCTAAGGGGTGGTTTTTTTGTCTCGCTAGCCTAGACTCAATATTTTTAGGATGCTGCTTGGCTTGACCGCCTCGGCAGACGCCAATTAGCATGGATGCCAGGAAAAGAGAGCCACTATGAAGTTTCCCGGTCAGCGTAAATCTAAACATTATTTTCCGGTTAAAACCCGAGATCCGCTGCTTGAACAGCTGACTCAACAGCCTCAGCCGTTTGCGACCTATATCAGCGGTATTGATCAAACCTTAGTGGATATCGAAGCGAAAGTGGAAGACGAATTGCTGAGCCGTTATGGCTTGCCCAAAGGCAATTCTACCTTGATCAATGATGAACAGGCCCACAGACTCTACACTGAGTTAAAAATTCATGGTTTGATTAGCGATGAATTTGCTGGTGGCACTATTGGTAACACAGTGCACAACTATTCTATTCTGGCCGATGACCGTTCAGTGCTGTTTGGGGTAATGAGTCAGAATATCGAAGTGGGCAGTTACGCCTACCGCTATTTATGTAATACCTCTTCTAAAGTCGACCTTAACTTTCTACAACCTGTAGATGGTCCTATCGGTCGCTGTTTTACCCTGATTTCTGAGTGCGGCGAGCGAACATTTGCGATCAGCAAAGGCGCTATGGATAAACTCACACCTGAATTTATCGATAAAGACGTGGTGCAGGGCAGTTCAGCCTTAGTGTTGACCGCGTATTTGATGCGCGCCAGTGATGGCGACCGTATTACCGATGCGGCCATGTGCGCTATCGAATATGCAAAAGCCGCCGAAGTTCCCGTGGTATTAACCTTAGGCACGCGTTTCTTGATTGAAGAAGACCCGCAATGGTGGCAAAACTTCATCAAAGAACATGTCACCATTTTGGCGATGAATGAAGACGAAGGTGAAGCCTTAACGGGTTCACGCGATCCTCTACTTGCCAGTGAAAAAGCCTTGGAATGGTGCGACATGGTATTAACCACAGCGGGTCCAATCGGGCTTTATACTGCGGGTTATACCGAGGACTCAGAAAAACGCGAAACGACTCACACGCTGTTGCCGGGTGCTATCCCTGAATTTAATCGTTATGAATTTTCCCGTCCAAAGCTTAAAAGTGACTGTGAAACACCAATCAAAGTGTTTGCCCACATTTCACCTTACATGGGCGGCCCAGAAAAAATCGGTAACACTAATGGCGCTGGCGATGGCGCATTATCGGCGTTATTGCACGATCTGGCGGCCAATACTTTCCACAAGACTAACGTGCCAGGCTCAAGTAAACATAAGCGTGATGGCCTATGTTATTCCTCGTTTTCTCAAGTGTGTAAGTACGCTAACCGCGTCGCCTACGAAGTCTTAGCCCAGCATAGCCCGCGTTTATCCCGCGGTTTACCTGAGCGCGAAGATAGCTTAGAAGAATCCTACTGGGAAAGATAAGTCGATAGCTGTATTTGTATTAAGCTAACTGATTTACGCTAGGGCAATAACGGCAAACCGTTGTTGCCCTTATTTTTATGACGTTTATCAGCAATCAATCAGCCAAGCGCTAATTTTAACTACAGGCAGTTGCGAATAAATGTTAACGTTAGTCGGGTTCAGGTAGTCCAAATACAGCGATAATTTAAGGTGGAATTTTCGGTGAAAGCGCAAATCTTAAGAGAAATGAAGGTACTCACGGCCATAGAGCCTGAGTTCGAAGTGCAACGTCGTGTCGCGTTTATTAAAACCAAACTAAAAGAAGCACGTAGCAAGGCATTGGTATTAGGGATCAGCGGTGGGGTGGATTCTTCTACTGCTGGGCGTTTGTGTCAGTTAGCGGTGGACAGTTTAAACCAAGAAAATAGCCAAGGTGGTTATCAGTTTATCGCTGTGCGATTACCCTATCAGATCCAAAAAGATGAGCATGAGGCGCAATTAGCCTGTCAGTTTATTCAGCCCTCTAAGTTGGTCACTGTGAATGTGCATCAAGGCGTTGATGGTGTGCATAGCGCTGCTGTTGCCGCGTTAGTCGAAGCTGGATTGCCTTTGCCCGATGTGGCGAAGGTTGATTTTGTGAAGGGTAACGTCAAAGCCCGTATGCGGATGATAGCGCAATACGAACTCGCTGGACTCGTAGGTGGGTTAGTGGTGGGGACAGATCACAGCGCCGAAAATATCACCGGTTTTTACACTAAATGGGGCGATGGTGCCTGCGATTTAGCGCCATTATTTGGTCTTAACAAGCGCCAAGTTCGCCAACTCGCCGCGTATCTTGGCGCGCCAGAATCGTTAGTCTATAAAGCGCCGACCGCGGATTTAGAAGACAATAAACCCTTACTCGAAGATGAAGTCGCGCTTGGCTTAACCTATGCGCAAATCGATGATTTCCTTGAGGGTAAAGACGTTGGCAAGGCGGTTGAGGACAAGTTGATTGGTATTTATAAGGCGACACAGCATAAACGTCAGCCTATTCCAACCATTTACGACTAACCCTGAATCGTCCTTGAATATGCACTCGTTTGAACTCTGTTCACGAGTGCTTTTTTATGCCTTTGTTATTTGGTGACTAATGCTGTGGTGACAGCCGTTACCACAATCATAATGGAATTATTCACTGTGTTGGGGCTCTGGCGTTGCTAAGTGTTGGCGTGTCAGGGCGATCAGTTGGTTTGGGTATTGGCGATAATCCAAATAGGGCGTGAGTAAAAAATGCTGTCCTAGCGAAGATGGCAGCTTAAGTGCGGTTATGGATTTATTTTGGGCAGTTAAATGCTGCGCACCGGAATCGTTCACGGACATGGTGAGCCCTAAAGCATTTGCAGCTACTTGCCCCGCGACAAGATGGATCTTCGCGTTTGCCATCAATTCAGTGCCGCCTATGCAGAGCAGTTCATTTTGCTTGAGTAACACTTGGTCACGATAGCTGCGCCAATCTTCTCCAACCGCGCTGACTTTTGCCATAATAGTGAAGATCTTACGCCAATGATTGCCATTGAGAGCTATAAGAGTCGCGACAGCATCTGGCTGAGTGTAATGCCAGCTCTCAGGTACCAGCGGCGCTGTAGGAAGATAGTAGACGAACCTAGCGTGTGGATTACCGATTATCATCGAGAGCGTATAAGTTTGGTTGGAATAAGACTATTTTCGATCCTAACCCGATTAAGGCCTATGCGGCTAATAAAATTGCGAGATGAGTAAATTGGGGTGACTAAATTGAAGTGACTAAATTGGAGTGATTAAATTGTACTGCTTACACTAGTGGTTTTTATCGCGGTAAAACGTTTGAAGGATGTTTTTATCTACCCGTATAATCTAGTTGCACATTTTATCTTCATGTAGGAACAGCGATGAAGGCCATCATCATAGGTTCGACAAAACACCTATTTTTAGCTGCAGTGTATGCAAGTACTGGCATAGTGGTGGCGTTACTCGCGACAGGGATCTATTTTCTTAATGCGCGCCCTGAGCTGTCACTTTGGCATACGGTCGAGCTAAAAAATGAGTTCCATTACAATACCAAACTTGCCAATTTTAATGAGTACTTAGCGCTAGAAGACCGCTTATTCGCCGAAGTTGAGCGTAAAGTTGTCAAAAAGATTCCCGCCAATGAATTTTCTCCAGTGAACCGCTATGTCAAAAATAGCTTATCTGATCCTGCCCATTGGCCACAAAACTGGAATCGCAGTTATGAATGGCCTGTGGCTAATGCCGAATTTGGAGTATTACTGCTCCACGGTATGTCGGATTCGCCCTATGCTCTATCCAATGTGGCGGCGCACTTTAAAGGTAAAGCCCATGTGCTCGGTTTAAGATTGCCAGGGCATGGCACGATTCCAAGTGGATTGACTGAGCTTTATTGGCAAGATCTGGCCGCAGCGGTTAATTTAGCCACAGCGCATATGCGGCAAACTCTGAAAGATAAACCATTATTTGTGGTGGCTTTTTCGACGGGTGCCGCCGTCGCGCTGAACCATGAGTTAGAACGTATAAGCCATGATAAAGCCCCTGATTATGATGGAATGATTTTTATCTCTCCCGCGATAGGGCTAGCGCCATCTGCGGCGGCCGCACGCTGGCAGAGTTGGATAGGACGATTGTTGGAGCTGGATAAACTGCAATGGAACAGTATTCAAGTAGAGTACGATCCCTTTAAATACACCTCTTTTGCGGTTAATGCGGGCGATGTAGTTTATCAATTAGCCCTGCGTAACCAAGGTTTATTGGCAGGATTAACGCCGCAGCAACGGGCGCAAGTTCCGTCGATACTCACCTTTCAGTCGGTAGTGGATGCAACCGTTTCAACCGCGGCGGTGGTGAATAATCTGTATCAAACATTGCCTGAAAAAGGCCATGAGCTAGTGTTGTTTGATATGAACCGACTCGATGTAAATGCCAAGATGGTGTCCAATGATCCGCTTGCGGGCTTGTTGGCGAACATTAATAACCCTGAGTTACATTATCGTGGCACTGTGGTGGAAAATATCAGTAATGAAACCACGCAAGTTCAAGCGCGCAGCTTTGGTTTAGATGCGCTGGGTAACGTGGTCACAGAAGGTAAGGAAGTGCGTTCATTAGATTTGTATTGGCCCGCTGGCGTGTATTCCTTGTCCCATGTTGCGTTACCCTTTGGTGTGGATGATGGCCTCTATGGCGCTGTTATTCAGCCTGATTTACATCGGATCCAAATTGGAGCCTCAGCTTCGCGGGGGGAGCGCGGTTTATATAGCGTGTCGGCATCGGAAATGTTGCGCCAGAAATGGAATCCCTTTTTCCCATATCTACTCGAGCGCATGGATGAGTATCGACTTGCGCATATGCACTAGGATTTTGTGATTGATTAACCGCTCAGTGTCATAACGCCTGAGCGGTTATTGATGATCACACTATGTAAATGTGCGCTCAGGATCAAGCAGAGCCATGCAGCTTAACCTGCTAGCATTTAGTACAATGCTGCGCAATCCAATAGTGATTGAACGCCGCTCAGCTAATCTGGCCTAAACCTTCTTTACCTTTGAACGACTGCCTCTTCAACAGCTTTCTCCTAAACAAGCGCCAGTTAAACAATCAGGCTGCAAACCACTCGATCACGCCCCTGTTCCTTTGCTAGATACAAGTTATTGTCGGCTTGCTTAAGCCAGTGCTCTAAAGAGTCGCTATAGGTGGCATTGGCAATCACAGCGCCAATACTCGCCGTGACATTGAAGCTTCGATTATCCTGCGGATTGATGATCACAGTATCAGCGAGTTGCTGTTTAAATTCATTAAGATGTGCTTCGACTTTCAGGGCATTACACATAGGCAAAATCAGCAAAAACTCTTCGCCGCCGTAGCGCGAGATTAAATCAATATCCCGTTTGAAGAGTAACGTTAAGAGTTTAGCAACCACTTTTAAACACTCGTCGCCGCCTAAATGACCATAAGTATCATTGATTTGTTTGAAGTGGTCTAAGTCCATTATGGCAAGTGTCATAGCATCTTGACCCCGTTCACACATCTGTTGGATGAGCGGGAATTGGTGTTCGGTATAACGGCGATTATAGAGATTCGTCAGCGGATCGCGCTCGGCTAAATCCTTTAATTTCACATTAGCGGCCTCTAAATCTTGGGTGCGCTGCTGTACTTTTTGTTCAAGTTCTTGTTGGTGTTCGAGTAAGGTTTGCTGGTTTGAGGCCAAACTTTCATACAAGCTATAGATCTCTTTAGGGGTACTTTTATCGAGTAGATCATGCTCAAACTTCTCGTCACTGATTTTTTCTTGCTTAGCGGGACCGAAATGCTGCGCTAAAAGGGATAGAGGTTCGGTCAGTAACTTACTGATGGCTTTAGTAATAAAACAGGCACCGACTAAGGAGCAAAACAGCAAAATTACCGTGTTGACATATTGGCGTTCAGCCAGTTTTAAAAGCGGCACAAAAGGTTCTAAAACATAGAGTTGCCACCCATTGTTTAACTTATGCTGGGCATAGATGTACTCAGGGGTATTTGAGTCTAGATTATGCAGGTTCATCAGTTGAAGCCGGGCGCGATATATCTCGCTGCCTTTGCTGAATGACAAGGGGGTGAACGGTGCGAGTCCTAACCCCTCGGAGGCATAAATCAGATTATTGTTCTCATCGGTCAGTAAAATAGATTGCTGCTCATGGTGCAGGTTTTGTTTATCTATGCTGGAAAAATAGCGTAAATCTAAGCTGCCTTCGACTATCCCTCTGGCTTGATTGGGAGCATTTGGACTAAAAATAGGGGCACTGATGGCAATGATTACGTCATTACCAAAACCTCTGCCGATAAATGCGGGTGATACAAAGGTTTTATGGTTATAAAACGCTTGGATAAAGTATTCCCTATCCATCACAGAAGGGATTTCTGCTAGGCGATCTAAGTTCACAATATTGGCCATTGGACTGGCAGCGAGCAAATTGCCTTGTTCATTCGCAATCAGCATAGTTTTAAAGCCTTGATTGCTATCGTGTATGCTCGATAGCAATGCCTGCCACTCATTGATGCCAGCGTTCGACAGACTCAAAAACTTGGCCGTGCTAGCGATGACTTGGGTGTTGTAAGCGAGGTAGTTGTCGGTTGCATGGCTCAAATGAGTTGCCGTATCGTCCAGATTGCGATTAATCAACACCTGTTGTTTATCAATGAAAAAGTGATTAAATGCTAATGACGAAACTAATAAACTCACAGTAATGATTAAGGTGAACAAGTAACTGAGCTGCGAGCTAAAAGTGCGTCGGTTAAGATTGGTCAGCTTGCCTTTAAAATGCCATAGGCTTGGAATAGCAACCACACAGAGTTCACCAATTGCAGCGTAAATCATGCCATTAACGGCTTGTTTTATCGCAGTAAAAGGAATGTGGCTGGCGGGCATTTTAGCAATGACAGCCACATAAATAGCTAACAGCGGGATCCCCAATAACACCCAATAACTCACACTGGCATAGAGTATTTGAATATCTCGGCGCCTTGCAAAACCAAGCCATAATGCTTCGAGTAAAAACAGTAAATACACGTGCGGGCTCGACCACACGATCATGAGTCCCGTTGCGGTAAATAGGGCGGTGATCAACGCATACCAAGGTCCTAAGAGTATTGCCACTATCACAACGGCCACGTTGCCGAGAATCAATTGCACATTAGCGAATAAAGGGATGGGAAAAAGATTCAGGACTAAGCCGAATACACCCAGAATAATGGCCAGTCTGAGATGGGCGGTTTGGAAGGCGGGTAAATGCAAAGAAAAGTCCCTTTGAAAATTTGCTTGTGTTAACTGTCTGTGATTATGGCACAAATAAACCCAATGCCTCTATCCCAGAGCTTCAATTGAAGCCCCCAATATAAAACCATAACAGAAATGAATTTGTAGAAACTGATTCTGGGAACGGATTAAAGAAACGAATTATTGGGATGAATTATTGAGACGACGAATAGTGCCACCGCTTTATCTAGGTAAACATAGGCTGAATTCTGGTCAGTAACAGGCTGATGAGTCGTATAGCTAATGGATGAGGCCATTTCCGAACGGTTATCGACGAAAATTGTGTCATTCAGAACATAAACTAAGCAGTCGATCAAAGAGATGTAATGAAGCCCTTGCGCAGTTGCAAGGCAATTGCTACAGTTCTGACTCACTTAAGATAAACCCCATAAACAGTATCTTAGGTGATGAGTGATTGAAGAAATTATCTTGAAATAGCCACTAAGTTATAACTGAATAAATCAAGGCTGATAATTCAATTCACTTAAAAAATTTCGGTATGTAGCGCAGCCCGGTAGCGCACTGTCATGGGGTGTCAGGGGTCGGAGGTTCGAATCCTCTCATACCGACCATATTCCCTAGGAAAGTCAGTTATTTGAAAAATAGTAACTGGCTTATTCTATATACAATCCTCGTACATGTACACAAGCACAATGTACACGCCAAACACGGTAGCTTAAGGCCTCGTTATTTGCCATTTGTTACCTGTGCTTCGACTCGACAAAGCAACTACTTCTAATAATGTTTCGCTGCGACTTCCTAATCATATTGTAGTTCCTGCCTCAAATTATGTTTACTGATTCTAGATAACTTTTAAAACCACTATTAAGAATCGAAATAAGATAGCTTAATAGTTAGATCTTGCAGTTTCTACATGAAGCGATATTAGTGAGCTATCACACTTATTGCGAGCCATATTTAAGTGTCTGATTGACCATATGAAAATATTCAATGTACTATGAGCTAAAGTGGTTATGGTGAGCAGCTAGTATAGCAGCTTCGAGCATGTGATTCATAATACAGGTAGTGGGTTGCTAGATGGAGTATCTTTATAAAGCGTTAGAAGTGCTTAATGAACTGTATATGGGAGGGCCAATTGAATACGTGGTCAAAAACTCCCTTGAAAACACTGTAAGCATCATAACGTACATAGCTACGATATTAGTTGCATTGACAGCTATAGCTCTTCCACTTACACAACAATCATTGCAATGGATGGAAGATAAGTATGGTTCTGAAAGTTTAGTTAAGTACCTGAATCTAAAATCTCCTATAAGCCCTGATTCTATAGTGCCTAAAGTGCTTATATATATGGTTTTCACTTTGGCATTTTATTTGGTTAGTAAAGCTCTTCCTACAATATTACAAGTGTTTATATTACTATTCGTGATAATTTATTTTGTATACGTGGTGATTATGTATGCAAGGTATTTCTCTTATGTATTTAGGAACTTAAGTAGTTCTACATATATATATGAAAAAATTATGGATAAAACCAAGAATCTTAGTGAACTGACAACTACAGAAGTAGTCGTATTAATGGATATTGAGGGAGCTAGGCTAAAAAACAACTTGGATGTAATGTGTCTGAGTGAGCAGGCAAAAAGCCTTGGTTATTCTTTAAAAAATGACGATAGTGGTAAACTGGTAGAACACATGAAATGCTATATAGCAGGCCTATATAAAATTCTCTACGGACTACCCACTAACTCCTCTCAGAAAAAATATACAACTGTCGCAAATTTACTTTCCTACTTATCATTCCAGTTACTTGGAGATAAAAGATATGCAATATCTTTAAGTAGTCTACAAGAGATTGTAATCTGGATAGAAACTAAAAGAAACGATAGCTACAAGCCCTTTATGTCAGCTAGATTTCTCATTGAACTTGCGCCTAAAAATAATTTACATAATATGGATATATATGAGTTGGTAAATTATATCAAGATGTTAATACGTCTAGCTAAAGATGAGCACTACAGTGTAATAAAGGAATTGTACGAACGAATATGTAGCGCCTATAACCTAAATAAACATGATAGCCGTTCAAGTTTATGCTACTTTTTCCACAATAGAATTAACGCTAACTTATGGCAAACAGATTTAACACTGCAATTAGAAAAATTCTTGTTAGGTGATGACAAAAATTTTACAAGAGAACAACTTGTAGAAATTCTAGTGTCAGTAGGTATCGATATTAATGAAGATGTTAATAAACTTATTGACGAATTTATTTTTACCTTGTGGGAAGTAGACTTTAGCTGTGCAGTAAAAAGTTTGTCATATTCATTTCTTTTTTATCTACAATCAAGAGAAGATTGTTTGTTATATCTCAGGGACTCAATTAATCCATTGAAATCAGACGTGATTAGTTATTCTGATGGCATTTTGCCTAACGATATAGACGCTATTTTAATTTCAATAGTCAACGCTCAACAGCTAGAGTATGTGGAGTTCTGGGATTCACCAAAAGAGAGTATCATTCATTCTAGTTGCGTTCTTTTTTTGTATGAGATTGTTAAATGTCAATTTAGAGGGTCTAGTCCATCATTCAATATAAATTTGTATAGATATAGTGACTTAGATCTCCTACTCTTTGCAGTTGGTAGGTTGAAAGTAGGTATCAGAAATATTGTTGAAATTGGTGGAGTTTCGACATTTATCACTGGTCATTATTTAACTGCTGAAAAAGTTCTTCGGGTCTCAGATGAGTTTCTTGAGAATGTAATACAAAAGTTGGCTAAACATAAAGAAGAACTTGAAGAACGTGGCCCACTTAATAATGATGCTATTGAAAGTTTGAAGCAGGCTTATATGGATGCAATTGAAAATAATTCTCTCGTACCTGTTGCACTTAAGCGTTTAAAACTAGTCAGCAAAAGTTCATTTACATTCAATAACACATTCCCGAGAACTATATTTTTGAAAGACACAAATTCTTCTGTTGATTTCTTCAAAGGTGCTGGTTCTGTATTGGTAAAGCTGCATTTGACTCGGCAGTTCGATATGATCCTTCAACATCGAGGAATTTGTTTAATTAAAAATTTCCCTATAACGGGGGCAAACATAAAAGTAGTTATTCTTAAGTCAGGTGTTCAAGAGTACTTGAGTGAGACTGGATTTACCTTTACTGATAAAGAGATTATATGGGGGGACGGAACTAAATCAAGCTATTTCACAATAAATAATTATACATACAACAGCTTCTATTGTGCAACTTTATCAGAACCATTATTCAAATTTCAGATAGGGAAAAAGTGTCCTTTTGAGTTTGAGTTATCAGATAAAGGGAAATTGCTAGAGTCTAAGGTTAGGTTTTTCTTTACGGCAAATGTATAAAATAGTGACCGTGGCTTCACAAAAACAGCAATAACTCGGAGTTTATTATTGGCTATAATTATGTGAGCCGCAGTAGTACATAATGTTTTATTAGGCGTGTAAGCTACTCTTAATTTGGATAACTGATATTTTTAATATTTCTGAAAACTATTTTATTCATTTTTTAAAAAATTATTCAATTATTTGTTGCTTCTTTAATCATCAGATCTAATGCCTCACATTCCCTTACGGCTTCTATCGAGTTTAAGCGAGCTAAACTAGTGTACCTGCTTTGTACCTTGAGTAGATCCTCGTATACCTCAAGGAAGTGCTTTATTCGCTCAACCAATAGGCTAAGTCTAACCGAGTAAGCTTTCTCCTTAGATTCAAAGTAAATATGTACTTTCTTACCAAGATTAAAATGAGATATTCGATATGGCTTTTTCAAATTTCCTCTATTATCTTTGTCAACTCCAGCAAGTCCCGTGCTATTGACTGTTGAACACCCTATATTGACAATAAATCGGTTGATTTCCATTGGCAAAAGCGAACAGTCTTGTGGGGAATACATTAGACCATTCTGGCAATTTAAGTCTTTATCAAGTTCTAATGTACCTCGGTAGCCGATTGCCCTTATTCTGTTGGTTGTTAGTTCGTACCAAGTCTTAAAATTTGAGTAGGTGAGCGGCTTTGTTTCCTAATAGTGAAATCCAATGTTTTTCGGGTTTAAATCAAAATAATATTCTGATTACAGATAAACGACTGACGATGAAACAAGGGTTTTAAGCGCCATGCTGGCGCTCAGGAAGCACTCTGTAGTTATTTGTGCTTTTAGGAAACAAAGCCTAGGTGAGCCATTGATTACATACCTTAGCGCCTAAATTGAGTTTGTAGCAGCGATATAACATTCTTATCCATGCTTTATAAGGTACAGTTCGTGATTCACCTTTTAGGTTATTGATCCCAACACCATAGATTTTAGGCATACAGGCAAGCCTCTCGCTTTAATCTTTCCCTGATTACTCGTTTGGGATGATTCATCTTCGACCTACCGCATTCACATTGTTTACACTTTGAACGCTTAGTATGCTTACCATTGATAAAGCCATTGGTGTAGAACTCTGAGCTAGGCAACTCTTTGTTGCATCCGTTACATTCTATTTTCATGGGGTTGTTCTCCTTTAGATTTAGGCCCTCCAAGGTTGAAGGGCGTATTACGTATTAGCCTTTGCTTACATAGAAAGCATTGGAGGCTGTCCGATTATTGAAGCCAGTAACACTATTTGAGGGGGTTTGGTTAGGTGAATTGGCAAGTCTCTTAGCCTCTCCTGTTGTCATCTGGACACCATTAATAACAACCATATCGCCTGAGTAAGTGGTTGTGTTTATTGATAGGCTGGCTTCTCTAGCGGCCTTAGCTGCCTCAATACGCGCATCAATGACGCTCTTAACTGCTGATAACTCATCACCCTCTAATTTGAGCTCTAATCGTAGGAGCTCCAAATCAGTCATTTGGACGTACTGAGCATGACGGGCCGCCCTTTGCCCTAAGAGCTCTTTAACGTAGCTCTGGTTGGCTCCTAGGGCGTTTGGTTTGCAATTGAATGTCTTTATGTTCTCAAGGGTTTCCCGTAAGCTGTCTAAGTTACCTTCAATCAACTTAATCGCACTCTCTAGGTATTCGCTATTGAGTGCCATACCATACCGTGAATTCCTTATAAAACTCTCTAATCCTTCAGAAATATCAGTTATGGGGTTGTTTTGATAGTCTTGAGTTAAGTCATATTCAGCCGTGTAGCGGTTTATAAAATAATCTTCATAGGTAGAAGGCATTATATTTTCAATATCAGTCAGGGATAGCGCTTGCTCTTCGGTGATAGTTGGTAATAGTTTCTCGTTAAGAAGCAATCTCACAGTTTCGAGTTTGCCTCCAGAAAATGCTGATAAGACTCCCGCTAGCTCTCTGTTAGTCATAGTAGGGCAGGTGGTTTTTTTCGTGGTTGATTTAGTCATTGATATATCTCCTCAGGGTTATGTTAGGCGACCTGTAAGGCCATTACAGAGCCGATTAAGTTAATTTGATGCAGGTCTATTCTGGCGTGTGTTTAGTGCCATCTAAGGCTATCCAAGGGGCATTAGTGGCGCTACCAGTCGCTCTAACAATGGTCCACTGGTCGCCCGTGATTAAGGTAAAACATGTACCGTCTTGCTTACCTGATAAATGGGATTTATTTAGAGTGGCATTCGGGTTTGTTAAGTCTTCCAAGCTAATAACTGGTGGTAACTTGAAAGTGCTGATAGGTGTGACTACGACCTTATTTCGGCCGCGATTAGAATCGCCAATAGTTGACATAGTGATTTTCTCCTTATTTTGGGTAGCTAAAATTTAGCCCTCGATTGGGCTGGTTGATTTCTAAGTTAGGTAAGTTGGTATTAGGGTTAGGTTAGCGGGTAGCTCAAAAGGTAGGCTAGGCCATTCATTAGGCTAAGTTAATATAAGTTAAGTTAAGTTAAGTAATCGGCTTAGTAGGCCAAAGGGGATTTGCTTTTACCCATTTTCTTTACTCTTTAATCTCTTACTAAAAAGGCCTTATTCTTTTAAAGAAGTTAATAAGTAAGTAGATAGGAGCCTTTTTTTTTGCCTTCTGTTTAATAGCTTTAGGCCTTATCAAAGACTTTGTGGGCTGTAACTTGAAGATAATCTCAGCGCCAACCCTAAGGCCATAGGTAGGCGAAATACTGACCTTCCACCAGCCAACCACTTCACCTAACTAAATTGCTCACTACGGCCTTGATAGTGTTTAGTTAGGTTACTGGGATTGACTGGTTTGCAATTGAATGCAGGAAGATGAGTATCGAATGCCCTGAGGAGGCAATCTTAATCTGTTAAATGAGGTGTTTGAGATGGCTAAGTGTCTAGAATATTTCTTCAATAGTGGTACCAATTGATTATTTAATAAAATCAGCCGCTTACGTTGAAGTTGCTAACTATAGACTTTTCTTAACAAATGCGTGTCAAGTATTTCTATAATTATTTCTAACTAGGCTCGGCTATTGCCTTTCTTCAATAGTGGTACTTGAATAGGCCCAACTTTGAGCTGAATTCTGCTAAGTTATTGATAAATAAAGAAATGTCATGGCAGATCCCGACAGTTTAGTATCGGGGCTGACTTTAATCGTTGAGTGTATTAGTAGGTTATCTAGGCCTCGGATTGCTTCTTTACTCGTTGAACCGTTGATACAGAACAACCTAATAATTCTGCTGTTTTCCTAATACTCATGGTCTGCAAGTGAGTAATGATAGCTTCATGTAACTGAGCGTCTTTATTCTGTCCACCCCAAGTTTTACCCTCTGCCTTAGCCTTTGCTATCCCTTGCGCCTGTCTAGCCCTTCTGGTCTCATAATCGTCTCTAGCCATACCAGCGGCTAGGTCTAGCATAAAAGCCGTTAGAGCGCGTTGTATGAAGCCTGAGTTACTATCTGTTGTGGTTAGGGCTGAGTGTGTCTGAGGTTGGTCAACGATAACGATGATTAGCCCCTTAGCGGCTATCTTGGCTTTAAGTGATTGCCATAACTCCCAAGGTAAACGACTCAGTCTGTCCATTTTCTCAATCAATAATATGTCGCCCCCTGAGGCTTCCTCAATAAGCCTGTTAAGCTCTGGACGGTCTGAGCTAGTACCTGATACGTTTTCTTGATAAAAGGTTGTAACGGCCATCCCATGAGCCTTGATGAATGCCATCAACTCAGGCTTAGCCCGACTGCTATCTTGCTCGCTGGTGGACGCTCTCAGGTAAGCTCGAATGATAAGCTTAGGTGTATTCAGCATGTGGTATCTATCGTTATCTGATTTAGGTGTATTCATTTGGTATCGTAAACCTAGGTAATTGGGTGGGTAACGCTGTGTTCATTCAAGTATACTTGATGAATACACTTGGTCAAGTAGATATTCTTATTCTGTTATGAGTTAGGGATGAGGTAACAAGTGATGCTATTCACACTTTCAATACTAAAGAGTGAGGAGCTAATAAAACTGGCAAGCCTCTAATAATTGGTTTGAATAGCCTTGAGAGGGCTGTAAGCCCCCCTATGGGGGAAACTACGTAAGTCGACTCATACACTAGTTGCCGTACATTTCTCCCTCATTTTTTGAAATTCCAATATCAACGACTTAGTAAACCGATTGCAATTACTCTAATAAACAAACTAAATCACTCGCCTTTATGTGGGTATATCTCGCTAACATACTGATATCCCTATGTCCTGAAATCGCCTGAAGTTGAAGTGTATTGAGCTTACGATTTGCATAACGTGTAATGGCCGTGTGCCTCAATGAATGAAAACACAGTGCCTTAGGTAGCTTTAAACGGTCACAAGAGCGCCTAAATGCTTGGCTAACTGTATAGGGCTTGCTTTTGAATAGATAACCATCCTGAACTAATGAAGCTGCCTGCTTGAGTACAGCTAAGGCTCGACTGTTTAAAGGAACATCCCTGTCAAAACCGTTTTTAGTATCGGTCAGTCTCAAGGTCTTTGACTGCCAGTTAATACATTCAGTGGTTATGCTAAGGCACTCGCTGCGCCTCATAGCTGTTTCATAACTTAAGACCACCAGAGGGGCAATCTTAGGCGCTATATCATTAAGTATCATCTGGTATTGAATAGGGTCGATTACGAGTTCCCTAGGCTTGCCAGCTCTAGGTAATTTGTATCCTTCAAGGATATTAGGTAGACGGTTAAATTTGAGTATACGGCTGAGTAATTGAAGCTCTAGGCGGATAGTGGAATCGCTAACTAAGGTCTGCCTTTCTTGGGTATAGGCCGCAATGTGTTTAAGCGTTATATCCTTCGCTTGGAGTGGAAGCCCCTTGATTAAGTTAGTCGCTCTGTAAGTAGTTGCCTCAGTGCCTCCTCGACCTTTTAGTGTATTTAGATATAAGTTTGAACAATGCGCTAGTGAGCCTGCGATCAAGCTATTGCCTTCTATTTGGCTTACCCAAGCCTCAGCCTCAGCTTTTGTTCTAAAGGTCTTGGTGATTGCTTTTTGACCTTTTGGGCGAATCATTGCATTGATATTTCCACTTGGTAATAGTCGATAAGTTGCCATGTACATGTCCTTAGTGTGTACACAGACTTTCCTTTTATCTTGCATATACTTAGGCCTTAGCGTGGGCTAAGTAGCTGTATTCATGGGGTGTCAGGGGTCGGAGGTTCGAATCCTCTCATACCGACCAAATTCCTCTTTTTATAAGAGTTAAAAAGCCTGCAAACTTAATCGTTTGCAGGCTTTTTTATTTTAGTGCGATTTTAAATTCATTTTAGTCATACCAAAAAACTTAGGTATATGTATGGTAAAGTGTCTCAAGTTTGAATCATGAAAAAACATAATAAATATGGGCAGGCTGCGCGTAGCTGCGACTTTATCCCAGTGTTGAATCACCCCGAGGTTTGATTGATTGGGGGGGGTAATGGATAAGTTGTATCGTTAAATTGAATTTTGCTGAAAGCTTTGGGTAGTGCTTTGAAGATTCTGGAGTGGCATTTATTGGGAGCAAAAAAATTAGTTGGACACACTTTTTGTTCCCATCTTATGGTTGAATAAACTGCATTAAAAAACCAAAATACCATGCCAACAAAGACGCCCAAGTATAACCCCAAACTGCCATCAATAAAGCAGCGGAAGCCAGCCTTGGGTGAAAAGCACTGGCGATAACTGGTGCAGAAGCCGCACCACCAATATTACACTGACTCGCGATCGCGAAGTACATGATAGGTAATCGAAAAAATACAGTAAAAATAAATAAGATAATAATGTGTATAGAGAACCAAATAAGAGCGATACAAACGTAATAGGGCGCGGCGCTCAATGCGCTAATATCAAAGTTCAACCCCATCAACATTATCATGATATAGATAAAAAAAAGAGCTGCCTGCTGAGTTTCCTTGACTAACACATGTCTTGCATTTGTTAATGAAAATAATAATCCTAAAAAAGTTGCAATTAATACTGACCAAAAAAATTCAGAAGTAAGATTGTATTTAAATAAGTGTGGGAAACTATTAGCGATTCTTGTTGCAAGGAAGGATGATAATTTTTCACTAAAGAGAATTACAATGGAAAAAGTCAAGCTCAATATCAGAATCCAATAATAGCTTGTTTTTTTTCCTATCACTTTACGTTTGATGTCAGTGCAAAATATCGGTCTATAGCTTTTATCAGCTTTCAGGAAATCATCGATTTTATCTTGGCGTTCTGCAATGAAAAGTAATATAACCATCCATATACCGGAAAAAAGAATATTAATAGCCATCATTACCGCAAATACGGCATCACCGACACTGTGGATTTCTTTTACAGCCAATTGATTGGCGGTTCCGCCAAGCCAGTTTGCCATCAGTGTTGACATGCCTTTCCAAGCAGCATTATCTCCCTGCCAGACGAGTTCGTTCGGAAAAAATATAGAGCCTAACCATAGGCTTAATGGACCACCAATACAGATGCTCACAGCACCTAGCACGTACATACCGAGAAGTTTTTTTCCCACTAAACTGAGAGCAAAGAAATCGGTACCTAAAATCAGCAAAAATAAACAACCAGGCATTAAGTGTGTTTTTGCCATTTCGCTAAGTTGACTATGACTTGCATCAATAATATTTAGCGAGCTAAAGATGGCAGGTAAGGTGTAGCACATTAGCATCAGTGGAAAAATACGATAAAATTGCTTAAAAAGTGTAATAGAGGATGTGTGTGTATAAAATAAACCACATAGTAAAAAGACTAAAAAAAATCCTATTCCAAGATCTGATGATATCAATTAAATTCACCTAGTAAGAATAGCTGGTATACATTATTTTACAGTAGCTTACTAAAGGCTAGGAAACTCATGCTTAATGCAGATAATTCTTCTCCTTCACGCTGAATTGACCAATAAGTTCGTTTATAATCCCATCCATCCACAGGTAATAAAATAAGGTCTTTTCTTGCTAATTCAGCGTCAATCGCTAATAGGGGTAATACACTCAAACCTATACCTGTTCCAATTGCCCTTTTAATAGAGCCAATGGTTGACATGCAGATTTCATCACGAACGTGGATATTTAAGCTTTTTAATAACTGAATTGCACGAATTCGAGAGAACGATGATTCATGGTCGAATATCCACAATTGTTCACTAAGCCAAGATTTTGTATTTAAACCATTTGCAGCAGGATGAGTTACGCCACTCACAATGCAAAGATTATCTTGTAACCAATGCTCACAAATGAGATTTTTACTCGCGGGTTTAGCAGGGCAAGATCACGAACATTTAACGCGCACTTTAACATAACTGATTGACCGCGATCTTCCGTTGTGATCAGATACTGGCTTTTACGCGGAGCCAGTTTATGAACATCGATATTTTTGCAGAGCACTTTTCAGAATTAGAAGACCCAAGGCAAGCATCTAAGGTCGTTTATCCCTTGTTTGACGTGGTGTTTTTAACGCTGTGTGCAGTTATCGCAGGCTGTGAGGGCTGGGA